>JAGYNC010000017.1 GCA_018400135.1 Victivallaceae bacterium | reverse complement strand
AACGCGGTTCACGCGAAGTTTTGCAAGTGGCTCCAATGGAGAAAAATTATGACCATATCGGATTTCAACCGCATATTGAACCAAAAAATCATTATTCTTGATGGTGCCATGGGAACGCAGCTGGCCGCCAATGGCATGCCTTTCGGCGTATGTCCGGAACAGTGGATATTGGAGCATCCGGCGGTACTGAAATCGATACAGCAAAAATATCTCGAAGCTGGCGCGGAGTTACTCTACGTGCCGAGTTTTGGCGCTAATCGTTTTAAGCTCGAAGAGTTTGGGCTTGGCCATCGCATATCTGAAATTAATCAGGAATTGGCACGTCTGTCAAAAAGTATAGTTGGCTCCAAAGGCTACGCCTTCGGCGATATTGCTCCCACCGGCCATTTTGTTGCTCCATACGGCGACCTGCCGTTTGAAGAAGCAGTAACGGTTTACAAAGAACAAGTAGCTGCACTATTGGCCGGGGGCGTTGATGGGTTTATCATTGAAACAATGATGGATATTCAGGAAACGCGGGCAGCGGTAATCGCTGTAAAAGAGTCTTGTTCCTTGCCAATAATGGCATCAATGACTTTTGACGAGTCAATGCGGACACTATCCGGCAACGATCCGCTGTCGGCGTTGATTACGCTCCAGGCGCTTGGCGTGGCCGCATTCGGGTGCAACTGTTCCACCGGCCCGAAAAACATGGTAACGCTGATAAAGCGCATAAAACCACACGCGACAATTCCGCTGTTGGCCAAACCCAACGCCGGCATGCCGCAATTGGTTGGCGATCAAACGGTGTTTGACATGACCCCGGAAGAGTTTGCCGGTTTTGCCGGAGAATTAGCGCAAGCCGGTGCCAATCTGGTTGGCGGCTGTTGCGGCACTACTCCAGAACATATCCGCGCGTTGGCCGGGGCGATAGCATCCTGCTCCCCATTACCTCCACAAATAGAAGCTATCAGCGCGGTCTCATCATCGCGCGCCAGCTGTTTTTTTGGCCCGACCGAGCCTTTCGCGATTATTGGTGAACGCATTAATCCGACCGGCAAACCAGCCCTGCAGGCGGAGTTGAGGGAAGACAAACTGGGAATTGTCAGAGAAATGGCGGCAAACCAGGCAGTACAGGGCGCCGCTCTGCTGGATGTAAACGTCGGGCTTTCCGGTATTGATGAAACATCAACCATGCTCAAGGTAATCACCGCGGCATGTGAAGTCGGAGCCACTCCATTGTGTATTGATTCCACTAACAGCGAGGTCATGGAAGCGGCATTGCGGTTTTATCCCGGGCGCGCGCTGGTAAACTCAATTTCCGCAGAAAAAAGCAGAATCGAGGAAATGCTGCCGATTGCTGCCAGGTATGGCGCAATGTTTGTCTTATTGCCGTTGGCTGACAGTGGCATTCCCGAAACCCTTGCCGAACGTATTGACCTGATAAAACACGTTTATGATGAAGCGGCAAAATACGGTTACACCAAGTTGGACATCGTGGTGGACTGTCTGATTATGACCGTATCGTCAAACCAACAGGCGGCGATGCTGTCGCTGGATACAATTGAATGGAGCACCCGCGAGTTCGGCGTCAGCACGGTCTGCGGCCTGTCCAACGTCAGCTTCGGTATGCCTCAAAGAAACTGGATTAATGCCGGGTTCCTCGGCATGGCATTGGGACGCGGTTTGAATTTGGCTATCGCCAACCCCGAGTCAGAATTGCTGAACGGACTGATCAGTGCCAGCGATGTTGTCACCGGTCGGGACTACAAAATGCGGAGCTACGTTGCACGCTATGGCAAATCTGAAGTTTCAGGAACAGGAACCTCACCCGTTGAAAAACAGAAAACCCTTTCCCCGCAACAACAAGTTTTCAACGACGTGCTTGAAGGCAACGAAGAAGGCATTGCCCAACATATAACCAACGCTTTGTCAGCCGGAATCTCTGCCGACGCGCTGGTTGATGAACACCTGATTCCTGCCATTAATCGGGTGGGAGAACTTTACGACAGTCGTGAATATTTTCTGCCGCAACTGATTATGAGCGCTGACACCATGCGCCTGGGTTTTGAGACATTGGAACCGCATCTGACCAAACAATGCGCGGATTCAAGGAATAAGGCAGTAATTGTCATGGCCACTGTTGAAGGCGACATTCATGATATCGGTAAAAATATTGTCATTCTTATGCTGAGAAACTACGGCTTCGAGGTTGTCGACCTGGGCAAAGATGTCCCGGCCTCACACATAATCGAGGAAGCAAAAAAACATGGAGCAAATATTATCGGCCTCTCAGCGTTGATGACCACAACCATGGTCAAAATGACCGAAGTAATCAAGCTGGCCAGACAAGAGAAGCTGCATGATATTAAATTCATTATCGGCGGCGCGGTTGTCGACCAGCGTTATGCCGAACTTATCGGCGCCGATGCCTATGCCGCTGATGCCATGGAAGCAGTCCGCATCGCCAAAGGCTTGACAATCGGAAATTGTGGTGGACACTATATTTGTCATTGACTTAGGAGTCGTAAAACAATTAATGCTACAAGTTGCGCGGGAGCCGGCGATTTGATTTCCGGGTCGGCGGCGAGGCGCATACCCTCGGGTCTGTAACGAGCCGCCGGCACGGAAGGCATTCGTCGGAACTGCGGAGATGTAGTAGTTATTGTTTAACGACCCTAAAGCACTTGTTGACAATAAATTATAGCAACATTAATGATTCACCCATCGGGTTAAATAGAAAAAATATGGATTACTTGCGCGACAAGCTTGCAAGTAATCCATATTTTTTGTATTGAATAATTAATTTCAGGCAATAGATTAACCGCTGTTGTTGTCGTTTTTCCGTTAACTGCGCCAGTTGTTGGCATCAGATATTTCAGGAGGTTTAATATGACCGAAAAGCTCCAGGGACTGCTGGAAAAAATTCAAAAAGATGGTATCGGCAAAGCCGAAAAAGAAAAAAAGAGAATTATCGCCGATGCCAAAAAACAGGCCGCAGAAATTGTCAAAAATGCTCAGACTGAAGCTGAACAACTAAAAAGCAAGGCAAAAAGCGATGCCGCCGGTTTGCGTTCCCGCGCGGAAACCGCGATTAAACAAGCAGCCCGGGATGTTATTCTGAAACTCAAAGAAGAGCTTACGCAACGACTTGAGAATATTACCCGCGCGGAGGCCAAAACAGCTATGTCTCCCGAATTCATGCGCGAACTTATTCTGAAAATTGCCGACAAACTTCAGCAAGAGGAAAAAGCAACACAAATCCAGTTACTGGTTGCTAAAGACGACTTGAAAAAACTCGACAAATTACTACATGGCAGTCTGAAAGAAAGTTTCAAGCATGATCCGATACTGATTCCCGCCGGCGATGTCGGCGCAGGCCTCAAGCTTGGAGTAAAGGATTCAGACATGTTTTTTGATTTTACCGATGAAGCCGTCGCCGACCTGCTACGAGAATATCTGGGCAAGTGGTTGACGGATATTATTGATTCGGACGTAAAGTAATTGGATAATTTGCATGAGCGCATACTATTATTTGGTCAGTTCGTTGCCGATGTTGTTGCCGCAAACCACTCCACCTCTGACTATCGCGGAGCTTGAAGCGGCCTGCGGGGATAAACTTTCCCGCACCGATTTACAGTTGTTACAATCTACTCAACTGTTACCCGTCAAACAAGCAGGGGGGCCGTCCGCCTCCGCCGACTGGAACGACTGGGAAGTGGCCCTGCGCAATCAAATTGCCGTGTCACGTTCCGGACGCGGCGACAGCAAGGTCGAACAACTGCCGGAGAAGGGTTGTTATACTGAAATTAACCATTTAGTACAGGAAGCTTTTGCCATTGACAATCCCCTCGAACGGGAAAAATACCTGGATCGGGCACGCTGGAACCGTCTTGACGAACTTGAGTCGGGGCACCATTTTGACCTGGATAAACTTTGTCTTTACAAATTGAAACTGTTGCTGCTCGAAAAATGGCAGCCCCGCCAGACCGAAGGCGGTTCTGAAAACTTTACCGATATCGTCAAAACCATTGTCGCGTCGCGAAACGAAAAAGACGCTGAATAAAAATTAAATAAAACATGGGAGGTAATTTCAAAAGTCTACTGCGCCTCGTATTTTTGAAATTGCCTCACAGATAAAAGGAGATTAACCGGTATGCAGGAAGATACCAATACCGGCAGGGTTGTCGGGGTCAACGGCAATATGATTACCGTTGAATTTGACACGCAGGTCACTCAAAACGAAGTGGCTTACGCGCTGGTCGAAGAAGAACGGCTTAAATGCGAAGTCATCCGGGTACGCGGCCGCCGCGCTGATTTACAGGTTTTCGAAAACACCGCCGGTTTGAAAGTAGGAAATTCGGTTGAATTTACCGATGAGCTCCTCAGCGTCGAACTCGGCCCCGGCTTACTTACCCGGGTATTCGACGGTTTACAGAACCCGTTGAATCTGCTTGCTGAAAAAACCGGTTTTTTTCTTAAACGCGGAGTTTATCTGCCTTCACTTGACTATGATAAAGAGTGGGAGTTTACTCCCTTGCTCAAACCAAAACAAAAAGTCATGGCCGGTGACTGGCTGGGACATGTGCCCGAGGGCATTTTTAAGCATTACATCATGGCACCGTTTGATTTGCGCGGTGATTGGGAACTGGTTTCCATTGAATCTGCCGGAAAATTTAAACTTGCCGACGTTATCGCGGTTATCCGTAACAACAAAGGGGAAAAACGCAAAATTACCATGGTGCAGAACTGGCCGGTAAAAAATCCCATTAACGCCTATAAAGAAAAATTGCTGCCAACCGAACCGCTGATTACCAAGCAACGCATTATCGACACTTTTTTCCCGGTCGCGATTGGCGGCACTTTCTGTACCCCGGGCCCGTTCGGCGCCGGTAAAACCGTACTGCAACACGCCCTGAGTCAATATACTGAAGCAGATGTGGTAATTATTGCCGCATGCGGTGAACGTGCCGGGGAAGTGGTGGAAATCCTGCGCGAATTTCCTCACCTGGAAGACCCGCGAACCGGGCGGACTCTGATTGACCGCTCGATTATTATCTGCAATACCTCTTCCATGCCGGTTGCCGCGCGCGAAGCATCGGTTTACACCGCCGTAACTCTGGCCGAGTACTATCGCCAGATGGGACTTAATTCCCTGTTGCTGGCAGACTCGACATCACGCTGGGCTCAGGCGTTGCGCGAAGTCTCCGGACGGCTGGAAGAAATTCCCGGAGAAGAAGCTTTCCCGGCTTATCTGGAATCACTGATCGCCGGGTTTTATGAACGCGCCGGATTGGTCAGACTCAACAACAAAGAGATAGGTTCAGTTACAATTGGTGGTGCCGTCAGTCCCGCCGGCGGCAATTTCGAAGAACCGGTCACCCAGGCAACATTGAAGGTGGTTGGCTCGTTTCTCGGGCTTTCGCGAGAACGTTCCGATGCCCGCCGGTTTCCGGCCATCCATCCGCTGGAAAGCTGGAGCCACTACTCCGGAATTGTTGATACTGCACAAGTTGACATCGCACGCAAAGTTTTACGTCAGGGCAATGAAATCAATCAAATGATGAAAGTTGTCGGAGAGGAAGGCACCAATATTTCTGATTTTATCACCTATCTCAAGAGCGAATTCATCGACTACGTTTACCTCCAGCAGAATACGTTTGATCAAATCGACGGTGCCTCCGATAAAGAGCGGCAGCAATATGTTTACACCAAAGTTGTCTCTGTCCTGGAAACCACGTTCGATTTTGAAGATAAAGATAAAGCCAGACGCTATTTCCTCGAACTGCGGCAGGTATTCGTTGACTGGAATTACGCAGCCATGGATTCCGACGAATTCAAGCGTTTGGAAGCCGCGATAGATGAAAAAATCAAGGAGTCCCGTCATGCGTAAAGTATATCATCGGATTATTCAAATTGCCGGCAACGTCATCACCGTCGAAGCCGACAATGTCGGTTATAATGATCTGGCCGAAGTTTCAGGCTCCAGAGGTTCATCTCTGGCACAAGTGATTCGCCTGCAGGACAATAAAGTGTCTCTACAGGTGTTTGCCGGCAGCCGCGGCATCAGCACCAATGATCAGGTGCGCTTCCTCGGACATCGAATGCAGGTTTCGACTTCTGAAAACCTGCTGGGTCGTATCTTCAACGGTCGCGGTGTGCCTCGCGACGGCCGCCCGGCAGTCAACGAGGATTTGGTTGAAACCGGCGGCCCCTCGGTCAATCCGGCAAAACGTATTATCCCTCGTAATATGATTCGCACCGGCATCCCGATGATCGATGTCTTTAATACCTTAGTTGAATCACAAAAATTGCCGATTTTCTCGGTGGCCGGCGAACCCTACAACCGGTTGTTGGCACGTATCGCCCTCCAGGCCGAGGTTGATGTCATCGTTCTCGGTGGGATGGGGCTGAAATATGACGATTATCTGTTCTTCAGAAATACCCTGGATGAACAAGGCGCTCTTGCCCATTCAGTAATGTTTGTCCACACCGCCGCCGACCCGACGGTTGAATGTCTCTTAGTGCCGGATATGGCGCTGGCGGTGGCTGAAACTTACGCGCTTCAGGATAAACGGGTACTGGTATTGCTGTCAGATATGACCAACTTTGCCGACGCGCTCAAAGAAATTGCCATTACCATGGAACAAATTCCTTCTAACCGCGGTTACCCCGGCGACCTCTACAGTCAGCTCGCCGCTCGTTACGAAAAAGCGGTCGATTTTGAAGGATCCGGCTCTATCACCATTCTGGCAGTGACCACCATGCCGGGCGACGATGTTACTCATCCGGTACCTGACAACACCGGCTACATCACTGAAGGACAGTTTTATCTTAAAAACCAACGGATAGAGCCCTTTGGGTCACTCAGCCGTCTTAAGCAGTTAGTCAACAGCAAAACCCGCGATGATCATCGTATCATCATGGATACAATGATCCGGCTTTATGCCGACTACCGGGAAACCATCGAAAAACAATCGATGGGCTTTTCAATGAGTGAGTGGGATCATAAGCTGCTTAAATACGGTGAAAAATTCGAGAGTGATTTGATGGACTTATCGGTTAATATCCCGCTTGAAGAAGCACTTGACCGCGGTTGGCAAATTCTGGCCGACTGCATTGATCCGGCTGAATCCGGTATTAAAACCGACCTGATCAAAGAGTTCTGGCCAAAAACAGAAGAAAAGGATACGGCAGACAAGTAAACAGCCGCAATAAGCCTGAAACACGATTATGCCCAAGATTAAATTAACTAAAACTGAACTGAAATCTCAACAGGACGCGCTAAAGCAGTTTTCCCGGTTTTTGCCGACGTTGCAATTGAAAAAACAGCAACTCCAGGTTGAAATTCGCCATAGTTCCGACCGATTGCATAAGAACGAAGCGGCGCTAACCGCGCTGAGAAAACAACTTGACGACTGGATCGCGCTCTTCGGTGACAATGACAGCGTTGAACTTTTTACCGGCTTATTGAAGCTGACCGGGGTTGATGCCGATTCTACCAATATCGCCGGGGTGACCGTGCCGACATTCCAACAGGCGAATTTTGACGTTGCCGAGTACAACCTGCTCCGAACAGATGCCTGGATCGACAATGCCCTGAAAGTACTTCAGAAGTTAATTTCGCTTGAGGAAGCTCACAAAATACTTGAAGAACAGCATCGCCTGTTGCTCCGCGAATTACGTGCTACAACGCAACGCGTCAATCTTTTTGAAAAAGTAAAAATTCCAGAGACAAAAGACAACATTCGCACCATCAGAATTTATTTGGGCGATCAGGATACCGCCGGTGTTGCCCGATCAAAAATCGCTAAACGTAAAACACAGGAGAATGCGGCATGATTGTGCCCATGAAAAAAGTAAGCATTCTCTGTCTGGCAACGGAGAAAGATGAAGCTCTGAAAAGAATCCGTGATTTAGGCGTTCTGCACGTTGAAGAGGCGCCTGCCGCCCCCAGCTCTGATCGTGAGGAACTTCAGCGGCTTGCCGACAACGTTGAAAAAGTGCGTTACGCCCTGGTGGCGCGCAAAGTTTCAACTGACAGCAGCGCTAAAAACAATAGCTCTTCCGGGAAGCAAATATTTGCAGAAGCCGATAAATTATTAGACAAACTAACCACACTGGATAAATCTCTCGAAACCTTGCTCCGCGTCAGAGAAACTCTTTCGCCCTGGGGAGATTTCTCGCCAGAACTTATCCGGCAGCTACGTGAACAGAATATTTTTGTTTATCTCTGTGTGACTTCTGAAAAAGAATTCACTGCATTCACCCAACGCGATGACCTCATCTGTCAACGCATATCAACGCAAAAAAACAAAGTATATTTCGCGCTGATCGCCAAAACCGAACTAGCCGAAAAAGAGCTCCCTGAAGTGACGCCGCCAAACGACTCGCGTCTGGGTGAAGTTGTTACGCAAATCACGGATACCCGCCAACAACGTGAATCAATTAATCGCAGATTGAATGAGCTGGCAACCCATTTGCCAGACGTTGAGAACTATCTTCAACAGCTTACCGGCAAGGTTGAGTTTCTTACCAATCGCGACCGCATGCAAGACCACCAGGAAATTACGTATCTCAAAGGCTATATTCCCGAACACGAAGTGAAAAATTTGAGCCAAGCCGCAACCAAACACGGCTGGGCACTTCTCATCGAAAAAGTGACTCCGGCCGATCAGCCCCCTACCCTGGTGAAAATACCAAAGTTTTTCCGCTTTATCCAACCGCTGTTTGAATTTCTCGGTATCACCCCCGGCTATCGGGAAATTGATGTCAGCATCGGCATACTATTTTTCTTTGTCATTTATTTTGGTATGATTCTAGGCGATGCCGGTTACGGAATGTTGTTTCTTCTGGCCACTCTTATTGCCCGTTTCAAACTGAAAGGTGATAAATTCAAATTACCCCTGCGCCTGCTGATGGTTCTCAGCATTGCTACCGTTGTCTGGGGCGGACTGAGTGGCAACTGGTTCGGCATTACCCTGCCCGGCATTCCCTGGCTGACCGATCCCGCTGTCAAAGATCAGAATATCCAGTTTTTCTGTTTCCTCCTCGCGGTAGCACAGCTCTCGCTCGGCCATCTCTGGCGGGCAATCATTGCGGGCAAAACGCGCAAAGTCCTTGGACAAGTCGGTTGGGCACTGTTGCTCTGGGGCAATTTTTTTCTCACTCTGGAATTGGTGGTTTATCGCACCGGCATTTTCCCGTCTTTTATGTATTGGTTCTACGGCATCGGATTAGCAATGATTGTCTCCTGCGACATCAACTGGCTTGAACCGAGCGAAGCATTCAATTTCCCCTTCAGCCTGATCGGCAGTTTTGTCGACATGCTCTCCTACATCCGCTTATTTGCGGTAGGCATGGCCGGCTACTATATTGCATCCAGTTTCAATAACATGGTGGGCTCTATGATTAATAGCAGCTCCGGTGTCTGGTTGGTTGTGGCCGTTATTCTCGGCATAGTAATACTGCTGCTGGGCCATCTGTTAAACATTGCCCTCTGTATGATGGGTGTTCTGGTACATGGTGTCAGACTCAATGTGCTTGAATTTTCCAACCATATCGGTCTGACTTGGTCAGGTGTGGACTTCAAACCCTTCAAAAATAAAGAAGTTGAAACAAAAAACTCAAAATAAATCGCATGAGGCATAACGGTAGTCTTATTACCGGTCTCACAAAAACAAAAAAAAGGAGAAGCAAACTATGGAAAACGAAGTAATGAAAGCTCTTGCATCCGCCGGTGCTTACGCCGCCGTCGGGTTGGCTGCTGTCGGTTCCGCCGTCGGTACGGGTTTGGCCGGCAGCGCCGCCATCGGCGCCTGGAAAAAATGCTACGCCCAAAACAAACCGGCACCATTCCTGTTACTGGCCTACGCCGGGGCGCCGCTCTCACAAACAATCTACGGACTTATTATGCTGATTTTTATCAAGGGCAGACTTGAAACAACACCATCAGCCTGGCCGCTTTATCTGGCAGTAGGTCTTTTCGGCGGTATTGCCATGGGTTGTTCCGCCTGGTATCAGGGTGCGGCTGCGGCCGGCGGCTGCGATTCATTTGCCGAAACCAACAAAGGCTTTGCCAACAATCTAATGGTGTTGGGTATTATCGAGACTGTCGCGATTTTCGCGCTGGTTTTCTCATTGTTGATTCTCTGAAGAATACGGAATTAGTCTGATTCGAACGTGTTCCATCACGCGACAGTGTTTTTTGTAAAAAAAATAAACAGGAGGTACGATTTATGAAAATCGAACTAAAAAAAGACGCCGCCTATGCATTGCTGGTACCAACCAGCATGGGCGTAAGACTCACGCCGCACAACGGACAACCGGTACATTGCAGCGATAATTTTATGATGCAGGCCACCAGCGCCGAAACCAATGTGGCCAGCGTGTCGTCATTCCTCGGCATGAAGGTAAAAGTACTGACCACATTTGTCAAAGACAGCCCGATTGCCGCCTTTATCAAATCCAATTTGCGCAGTCGCAATATGGATTTTGAAGGAAAGGATGTTGATCAGGGCGGCCCGTGGGGCTATCGCCACCAATTCAACATTGCCGACAGCGGCTATGGATCACGAGGACCACGGGTTCACAACGATCGCGCCGGTGAAATTGGCCGTACTCTCAATGTCAAAGATTTCGACCTTGACCGCGTCTTCGGTAAAGAGGGTGTGCAAATCATTCACCTGTCCGGCCTTATCGGAGCACTTTCTCCCGATACCAGCAAGTTTTGCCTGGAACTGGCAAGAACTGCCAAAAAGTACGGCACAAAGATATCCTTTGACCTGAATTATCGTGCTACTTTCTGGAAAGGACGGGAACAGGAGTTGCGTGAAATATTCTCTGAAATCGCCGGCATTGCCGATATTCTGGTTGGCAATGAAGAAGATTTTCAGCTCTGCCTCGGAATTCAAGGCCCGGAAGCAGGCGGCAAAGGAATCGCCTCAAAAATCGACAGCTTCAAAGAGATGATTAACCGTGTCAAAAAAGCTTACCCGAACGCCTCGGTATTTGCTACCACGCTGCGGGAAGTTATCAATGTCAACCGCCACTTTTGGGGCTGTATTATGGCTGAAGGCGATAACTGGCATGTGGTTGAACCACGCGAAATCACCGTTCTGGATCGTATCGGCGGCGGCGACGGTTTCGTCGGCGGCATGTTGTATGCGGTTCTTAAAGGTTGGGACGCGGAAAAATGGCCTCAATTCGGTTGGGCAACCGGCGCGCTGGCCACAACTCACCTGACCGACTATGGTCAACCCGCCGATGAAGATCAGGTCTGGAGCATCTGGAAAGGCAATGCCCGGGTTAAACGCTAAATAATGAAAAAAATTATTCTTAAGAAGGGACGTGATAAGTCGCTCCTGCGGCATCACCCCTGGATTTTTTCCGGCGCGATCAAACGCATCGAAGGAACGCCTGAACGCGGCGAGCCCGTTGAAGTTTATAACGCCACTGGCTCTTGGCTGGCGCGCGGCGCCTACTCCCCTGATTCACAGATCGTGGTGCGAGTTTGGACTTTTAATCAGGATGAAACAGTTGACCGTGAATTTTTTCGTTGCACCATCGAGAATGCCGTAAAACTGCGTCACTCGCTCCCGGGATTCGCCAGCAACTTTACTGCTTGCCGTCTGATCGCGGCAGAAGCCGATCGCATGCCGGGGTTGATCGTCGATCAGTACGCCGACTATCTGGTTGTACGTTTCCTTGCCGCCGGAGTAGAAAAACACAAGTCTGTGATAGTTGAACTCCTCGCCGCCACCACCGGTTGCCGGGGAATTTACGAAAGATCAGACGATGCCGCGCGAATAAAAGAAGGACTGCCTGAAGCCACTGGACTGCTTTGTGGGGAAATGCCACCTGAAGAAATTATCATTCAGGAGTACGCGCTTCGCTTCAAGGTAAATATCCAAAGTGGTCAAAAAACCGGATTTTATCTCGACCAACGCGATAATCGCGATTATTTGCGTCGGCACGCCGCCGGAAAAACTGTCCTTAACTGCTTCGCTTATACCGGGGGCTTCGGGTTGGCTGCGGCCGTCGGGGGAGCGGCAAAGGTAACCAATGTCGATAGCTCATCTCCCGCACTGGAGATGACAGTGGAGAATATGCGATTAAACGGCATTGAAGAAACGTGTTACGAAAATATTTCAGCCGATGTCTTTTGTCTGCTCCGAAAATTTCGTGCGGAAAAACGTAAATTTGACATTATTGTTCTTGACCCACCCAAATTCGCGGACTCCAAATCCCATCTGGCCAAAGCCTGCCGCGGTTACAAAGATATTGCCATTCTCGGTTTTCAATTGCTCAACCCCGGCGGTCAACTATACACCTTTTCCTGTTCCGGCCTGATGACACCAGAACTCTTTCTCAAAATAACTGCCGACGGCGCACTCGATGCCAATGTTGAAGCCGCTGTAATAAAACGCTTCTCTCAAGCTCCAGATCACCTGGTCTCTCTACCATTCCCCGAAAGTTACTATCTCAAAGGACTGCTCTTGCAATCACGATAAACTGTGCCAAATTGACACATGCGCGTGACTGTGCGATCGGGTGGGGTCAAGTAATCGGGTGGGGGTCGAGTAATCGGGTGGGGTCGAGGCTACGACACCCGAGGAGGCTGTGTAGTATTGACCCCGCCCAAAAACAATGCTGAACAAAACTCAAAAAACACTAATCCATGTAGACAGCAATGAATTCAAACAAAAGTTTTTTAGATCGCTTTATTGAGCGGATAGACGCAATTGACGCAAACAGCTTGCAGGCATACATCCTGCATTTGTCGCGTGAAAAAGGGTTTTTTGAAACTGTTTTTAATGCCGTGCGCGAAGGCATCCTGGTGGTAGACCGACACCTCAAAATACGTTATCATAACCGGGCCGCTAAAGAACTTTTGGGTTTACCGGATAATTTGAGCAAATTACGGCTTTCACAGTTCCTGCAAAATGTCGATTGGCGGCGCATTCTCCAGCAGGATGAAGACGAGTGGAGCAAGATGGCGCGGCAGGAAATTGAAATTCTCTATCCCCAACACCGCTATCTGCAATTCTACCTGGTGCCACATGAGGAGGATTCGAGTTTCGCCACAGTCATCCTGCGCGACATTACCGAATCCCACGAACGCACCATGAAGGAGGTGCGCAATGAGAGCTCGCAGTTTGTTTCAATGCTGGCAGCCGGCGTGGCGCATGAAATCGGCAATCCTTTGAATGGACTCTACCTGAATTTGCAAATACTGGAACGCATGCATCGCGATGAACAACCTAAACCACAACGTGAGGAAGTACATGAAATGATTCGAGCATGCCGTAGCGAAGTGGAGCGTCTCGACAATATCATCCACCAATTCCTCCACGCTATCCGCCCCGGCAGTCCACAATTCGCGCCGATAGATGTTCGGCAACTACTGGTTGATACACTAACCTTTATGCGACAGGAAATCGAGAATCGCTCAATCCGGGTTGAGTTTGATTGTCCGAAAACACTACCGGTAGTTTCCGGAGACGCGGCACAGTTAAAACAGGCATTCTTCAATATTTTAAAAAATGCCACTCAATCAATGCCCGAAGGCGGCAGTATTGAGGTCATCTGCTACTATGACGATGATTTTCTAATGCTTGAATTTGCTGATACCGGCCATGGCATCAGTGCTGACAAACTCGACCGGATGTTCGACGCCTTTAAAACTTTCAAAAAAGGCGGTTCTGGACTGGGAATGATAATTATTGATCGAATTCTGCGAGAACACGGCGCTGAAATGGACATTGAAACCAAAGAAGGTGAAGGCACTTCGATTATTGTCAAATTCCCTCGTCAGGGCAAACGACGGGTCAGGGTGTTGCCGGCGCCGGAAACGGAATATCCGTTATCACATTTCTATCAGGATGACAATACATCAACGTAGTAAAATTTGTTCAGGTACAGGGAACCCATATATATGATGAATAACAAAGACAGCCAATTAATTCTTGAAGTATCCTCCGGCGCTTTTCTCGGCGACGTTGGCACGCGCAGATTCACCGAATGCCAACAGGCAGCTGAACAATACGGCTTTGATTTCGGCATTCAACTTCACAATTCGATGCTGGCAGAAGATTTGCCGTATCTGCTCGATTTTGGGGTCCGGGTCAGCGCGCACGCGCCGTTGCTCTCGGAACACGGCTTCAACCTAGGCGCTGAAGATTTTTCCTTTTCCCAACGGGTTTTCGCGCAAAATGTTGAACTGTTCAAGAAAATCAGCGTAAAAGAAGCAGTGTTTCACGGCTTTATAATGTCGGATTTGCCGCTGCCGGTTTTCAATCGCAATGTGCCTTATGATAAGGCGATGGGAGAGCTGTTTCGTTCGGAAATGTCGTTGGACGGAACTTCGCGGATGTGCCGCGACTTCACCCGAACCGCGGAATATCAGCAGCGTATAGAACGAGTCAAAGAACGTTTAGCCTGGCTGCGACAACACTATCCGGAAATCACCTGGTACATTGAAAATGATTTTCCCGCCTACGGCTCAGCCAACCTCTTCTCGGAAAATGCCGCGTTTCTGAAACATCCAATTTGTCTGGATACCGGACACTTGTGGGCAACCGCGTTTTTGTTCGACCGCGATTTTCACACCGAAGTCAATAACTTCCTCGCGTCTTGCGATGTCGGCATGGTTCACCTGCACGCCTCCAAATATACTTCGGCTATTCCGAAATTGGACTGGGGCGATGGCCATTTGCCGCTAAATACCCCGAATACAATGGAACTGCCGCAGGTGGTTAAAAAATGCCGGGAACACGGCACCAAGCATTTTGTCCTGGAAATTTCCCAGGTATCAGCCGACGATATTCACGCCTTCGCTAAAATGTGGAACTCCTGACCTGCACAGCAGCTCCCGTAACCGAATGGCAAAAATCATTCGAAATTCGCAACGAATTATTTTTGGACGAATATATTGATAGAAATGATTTAAACATTCCCAAATACAATCGGTATAATCATTTTTTTCAATCCGATTATCACGACCATATAATTCGCAACAAAAAAGAATTATTTCGCATTCGTCAGTACATTAAAAATAACCCCATCAATTGGACATGCGATAAAATGAACAATTCCGTTAAAAATCGTATCAAAAATGAAACAATAGTTTACAGGGATGAATAATATGAACAATCACAAGAAGAAACCCAGATTATTGATCGCGGATGATGAACGCAACACCCGCGACGCGCTGGCACGCTATTACCAGCCCCGTTTCGAATTGGATTTGGCCGAGGATGGTTTGGCGGCCATCAAACTTTTAAATAAGAACAATTACGACCTGCTGTTGACCGACCTGCGGATGCCGGGAGCCGACGGTATGCGCGTACTGGAAGAAGCGCTTTCGTTGACCCCTCCCCCCTGTTGCGTGGTGCTCACCGCCTACGGTTCCATTGAAACCGCAGTGACTGCGGTCAAGGCGGGCGCTTTCGATTTTGTCACCAAGCCGGTCAATCTCGATAAACTGGAAATTGTTATTGAGCACGCCCTCGAATCGCGGGAACTGAAAGCTGAAAACAGAGAGTTGAAAAAACGTCTGAGCGGAATCGATTGTGATAACATGACTGCAAAATCTGCCGCCATGCGCGACATCATGGATATTATCAAACAGGTAGCCCCTACCCGCTCCACGGTGCTGCTTACCGGCGAAAGCGGCTCAGGAAAAGAAGTGGTTGCCCGTGCCATTCATCAACTCAGCGGGCGCACCGGACAATTCATCCCGATACACTGCGCCGCGCTGCCACCGAATTTACTGGAAAGTGAACTGTTCGGTCACGAAAAAGGGGCATTCACGGGGGCAATTGAACAAAAAAAAGGGCGTTTCGAGCTCGCCGACGGCGGCACGCTGTTTTTGGATGAAATCGGCGAAATCGCGCCGCAAATTCAGGTCAAGTTGTTGCGGGTACTGGAAACCCGTACCTTTGAACGAGTTGGCGGAGTTGAGTCTATTCAATCCGATGCCCGTCTGATTTCCGCTACCAATCGCGATTTGAAAGAAATGGTTGAACATCACGAATTCCGCGAAGACCTCTTCTATCGGCTCGATGTGGTGAATATTGTCATGCCGCCTCTACGGGAACGGCAGGAAGATATCCCTGTGTTGGTGAAGAGTTTCATAGACGAATTTGCGCGGGAAAACGGCAAGGACATTCACGGTATTTCCGACGAAGCTCTGGACACGCTGTGCGCTTATCGTTGGCCGGGAAATATCCGGGAATTGAAGAATTGCATCGAACGGATGGTGATTTTCTGCCGGGGAACAACTCTCGAGTTAAACAACGTGCCCATGAATATTCGTACCGGCGAATCAAGCGATACTACTCCGGCATTTCATTCATCATCGCTGGATATTGAGAAAAACCGGAAAATTCTTATCCTTAAGGCGATCGAAGATTGCGACGGCAATCGCAGCCGCGCGGCAGATAAACTGGGCATCAGCCGCCGCACTCTTCACCGTCGCTTGAAGGAATACAACATCCTATAACCCTGCGCTATCAAAGAATCGAAAAATGGAAAAGGTGTCATCACTGATTCCCACAGATAAAGAGTCCTAAATCTATCACTCAGCATAAAATTCCGCAGCGGATAAAACACCGATCCCGGCATGCGTCATCACTTTACTGGCGCGAGTGAGATCATCAAAACGGATGACAATTAGCGCATTTTTCTTCGGTTTGCAGGCAAAGGCGTACATGTATTCAACACTCAAGCCGCCCGCTTCCGCTTTCTTCAAAATCTTCTCCAGGCCGCCGGGTTCGTCGGCCACTTCTATCGCCATAACATCCGTCATGTTCACCGCGAAACCAGCCGACTGAAGAACGTCTTTAGCACGCTTCCAATCGCGGATAATCAGACGAAGAATACCGAATTCGCTGGTATCGGCCAATGTCATCGTGACAATATCAAGCCCTGCTTCCGCCAGTACGTTGCAAACATGGCTGAGATGTCCCGGACGGTTTTCAAGAAAAACAGAAAGTTGCTTCAGTTTCATCGGACGTCCTTCCTTTTGCTACGTTGATCAATCACACGTTTCGCTTTACCTTCGCTGCGCAGAATGGTGTGCGGTTCAACCAGATGAACCGGGACGCGCAGACCGACCGTATGTTCGATGGCCTGAGCAAGGCGTTTCTGCACAGATTCGAGTTCACGAATGCGGTCACCGAACATTTCCCCGGTCATTTCAACCTGCACTTCAATCTGATCAAGCCCACCCTTGCGGGTAAGCAGAATCTGATAGTGAGGCACGGCTTCTTCAATAGAAAGCAGCGCGGCCTCGATTTGAGACGGAAAGACGTTAACCCCGCGAATAATCATCATGTCATCACTGCGCGACCGGATGCGCTTGATACGGCGAACGGTGCGCCCGCAGGCGCAACGCCCGGCAATAATCGATGTGATGTCGTGCGTGCGATAGCGGATCATCGGAAACGCCTGCTTGGTAAGTGTCGTGATTACCAGTTCGCCTTCTGTACCGTCCGCAAGGATTTCGCCCGTTTCAGGGTTTACAATTTCCATCAGAAAGTGGTCTTCAAAAATATGAAGCCCGTTTTGTTCCACGCACTCGATCCCGACACCGGGACCAATAATTTCAGAAAGACCGTAAATATCGAACGCTTTGATGCCGGACTCGCGCTGGATATATTCGCGCATAGCCTCGGTCCACGGCTCCGCACCGAAAATGCCGATTTTTACGCCAAGCTCTTCAAACTGAACCCCGCCGGCATTTACTTTTTCAATTAAATGAATGAAGTAGCTCGGCGTGCAGCAAATTGCTGTAACACCAAAATCCTTCATCACCAGAATCTGACGCTCAGTGTTGCCTCCGGAAATCGGAATGACGGTAGCTCCGAGCCGTTCCGCACCGTAATGCGCACCCAGTCCGCCGGTGAACAGTCCGTAGCCGTAAGCATTTTGCAGGACATCACCCGACTGCATTCCGGCTGCGGCGAATGAGCGTAGCATAACACTGCTCCAGACATCCAGATCGTCTTTTGTGTAACCCACTACAATCGGCTTGCCGGTTGTGCCGCTGGAGGCATGCAGGCGAACGACTTCTTTCATCGGCACGGCAAACAATCCGTAGGGATAGGTATCGCGCAAGTCCGTTTTCTGCGTGAACGGAAGTTTCGCGACATCGTTCAACGTCCGGATGTCTGACGGTTTCAGAACGCGTTCATCCATGCGTTGGCGGAAAATATCCACATTGTTATAGCAGCGCTGAACCGTATCCTGAAGACGTGCCAGTTGCAACCTACGCAATTCGCCGGACTCAAGATAATCAGGTATGCTTTCGGGATGAATGTCGGGTTCCATGCGTCTCCTGTTCTATGCGGACTGCAGTCCAAGCTTAAAAGCTATTTCGTTCACCTTATGCAGTTTCTCCGGCAATGCGTCGTGAATAACGTCCAGCCAGACATCGGACGGAATATCCAGATAACGACTCAACCGGCCAAGCATCGCAATATTCAGAGCCCGTTTATTTTCCAGTTTCGCGGAATCAATAACTTCCGGTCTGATAATAATAGTCTGCGGCGAGCAATCCGCTTCGTAGAGCGGAAACTGATCATCCTGAAAGAGAACAAGATAATCCACCTCGCTGGCCGGAATCATCGGGCTGAACACTTTTTTACCGAAGCGAACATCGCTACAGATCGAGCCGCCGCGCTGGCTCATGCCGTGTATTTCCGCCTTTTTAACATCAAATCCCTGCCGGAAAAACACTTCGGCCAGAATCTGAGTAGAAGTCAGAACGCCCATGCCGCCGAGTCCGGCGATTTTGATACTGGATATTTTTTCTGTCATGCAAATCATCCTTCAGTTGAACCTGGTTTTACTCTTTTACGAGCTACAGCCAGAATGCAGGGACGCTGCACGATCAAAACAGTCAGTTCATCTTTTCCCAATGCCTCGACCAGCGCCGCCTCAAATTCGTCGGACTGGCTGACCGGATCAAAAGTCCCAACGTTCGTAACATTCATCGCCCGGGCAATCGTTTCATAGTCGAGCCGATTGGCTGGCGTGTGATCGAGTAAACGTCCGGTACCGGGATGTTCCTGCTGGCCGGTCATTGCGGTTGTCGAGTTATCGAGAATCAGTAGCACATGACCAGTGGGCGGCACATTATAGGTCATTTCAGCCAGACCGGTCAGTCCGCTGTGGACAAAGGTGCTGTCGCCGATAACGCTGACCACGCGCCTGGCTTCTTCGGGCGGGAGAACATGGCGCAGGCCGACACCGATGCCGAGACTTGCGCCCATGCAGATTTGTGTATCCATCGCGGCCAACGGCTGAAGCGCGGCCAGCGTGTAACAGCCGATATCACCCGCAACGATGCAGTTGTGTTTCTTCAGCACTTCGAACGTAACCTTATGCGGACAACCGGCGCAGAGTTGCGGCGGCTTGCCGCGTGGTGAAACGGCTTCGGGCGAAGCATCGTTAACTAGAATCCGTTTTATACGCTGAACATCCAGTTCGCCGAAACGGTACATTTCCGGTGCGCTTTGGATCGTACCGCCTGCGGCACGCACGGCGTGAGCCATGTATGGATCATTTTCTTCAATTACCACGGCGCGTTTAACCGTCGCGACAAATCCGAGCATAGAGCGCATCGGCAACGGATAACTCATGCCGACTTTGAAAAATGATGCCTCCGGTGCGGCTTCGCGCGCATGCTGATACGCAACACCTGAAACCAGAATGCCGAGATCTTTTGATCCGGTAATTTCCTGATTCGGTCCCTCTTTTTCATTCCACTCAGTGATTTCCGTCAGCTTCTGCCGCAGGCGACGATGCGCCGGACGGGCGTGGCCGGGAATCATAACGTGATACGGAATGTTGCGCTCAAAGTGCGCTTCAGGCAAATGATGATCTGCTGCACGCGATGTGACAATTGTACCGGAATGACAGATGCGTGTAGTCAACTTAAGAATTACCGGGATTTTCCAACGTTCGGACAATTCGAATGCAAGACGGGTAAAGTCGTAAGCTTCCTGCGAGTCGGACGGCTCGAGCAACGGCACACCGGCAGCGACGGCATAGCGCCGCGTATCCTGTTCGTTCTGGCTGGAGGCCAGCCCCGGATCGTCGGCCACAACAAAAAGCAACGCACCGTCCACGCCGCTGTAAGAGGCAGTAAACAGCACATCGGCGGCAACGTTCAGCCCAACGTGTTTCATTGTGACAAAAGCGCGCACCCCGGCAAACGAAACGCCCAGCGCTACTTCGGCGGCAACTTTTTCGTTCGGCGACCATTGGGCTTTCCCTCCGAGTTGATTAAACACATCCAGAATCTCACTCGACGGTGTGCCGGGATAACCGGTTCCGCGGGCGGCGCCCGCATGCCGTGCGCCCAGCGCCACAGCTTCATTTCCCATTAAAAACTTCCGTTCCATTAGCTCTCCTGATTTGTCGGGATCGATATCGGTATCGGTATCGGTATCGGTATCGCTTACGGAATCGTACATAAAAATAAAAAAAATGGTGCGCCAGAATAGTGCACTAATTATTGAGAGCGATATCCACGACGGCTATAAATTGCATAACTCCAGGTTTATCTGGAGCAAAAACGGGTAATGAATAGGAGACCATACGGTATTTCTTTCCGGCTGAATCGGTAGTTTCATAAGGTTCTGTCCAAGTACCGTTGTCGCTTTTGAGAGCCAAGTAGTACCAGGCCGAATCGGGACGCCGGGAGAATTCATACCCTGGATTGTACTTCAGCAATGGTTTATCAAACTTGCCGCGATGAACATAATAAGTGGCACAACACTTGGGAAATGTTAGCAGCGGTGGTGTCGCGTAGCCGCAACCGAAAATTTTGTCATTTTCACTTACAAAATCACTGAGTAATTTCCAGATTTTCTCATCTGTCAACGGATAATTATTGCTCAAGTCGGCCGCAAGCTGACGTATAGCAGATTCATACGCCAACCGTTCAAGTCGCGGGGGAGTGGTTTCAAGTTCCCGATTGCCGCGACAACCCGATGACAATACAGTTAACAACGCCGCAACCACAACCGATATCGTTATTGGAATTATTTTTCTCATTAGTATTTTCCTAAGTTATCACTTTTATCCAGAGCTCACTAATTCTGTCCAAACAAAATACCCGCCCCCCTCGATTTGGAAAGCGAAACGGACAAAACGCATCTTAAGTATGTTTTAATTACAAACCAACTTAAGAGTGCAAATACGATACAACCGATTTTATGCAATGGCGAATCCCTTACGAATGATTTAAGCGTTTTTTTGAATTCTTCCGTAACCCCTCACTCTTTGGGTGGGGGTCGAGGCTACGACACCCGAGGAGGAACGACGAGTGCTCTGTTCAGAATATCCAGTGATCAAGGAAAGAG
>JAGYNC010000169.1 GCA_018400135.1 Victivallaceae bacterium | reverse complement strand
AAGGAGAAAGGTTAACCATATAGGAATTGTAGGAAGATAGGAGTTTTTTCAGCCACCTGTCTGCGTTGCAAACGCGACAGGCAGGCGGATTACACTGATTGACACGGATAGGGAAAATTTTGAAATACCGTTTACCACCGAGGACACAGAGGAGAAGGAAACAAACAACAGAGGTTTGCGCGAATCCGTGCTTGCTTGCTTGCTTGCTACACCGCAATCACATATTCGCGCAAACGTATTTTCGAGTATGAAACAGAGAAAAAATCGATTTTGATTCCGAATCAACCTGAAAATCTGCCGGTACCAGTTTTACCTTCGGATTAATCTGCTGCATTTCAGCGAGCCCTTTGTCCCAGAAATCATCAAAATCTGCCGGGCATGGGTTTAATCCCTAATAATCATTCAATTTTTCAAGAGGCATGTCAATGAGTGGCATAACAAAATCCCTTCTATAATTACCGGTTATTTTTGCTAAAATCGAGGACGCTGGGATCATAGTCCGGCGGTGGCAGATAGCCGAGCAACTCGATGCAGGTGGCGGCCAGCGAACTGATGCCCATGTCGGATTTCAGTTCCCGGCGGTATTCGCCCTGATTGGCCGGGTCAAAGATAATACACGGCACCGGATTGAGAGAATGACAGGTCTTTCGTGCCGGGTTCCCGGTGGCCGGGTCGGTTACCAAATTGCCGGTTTTATCGTGTTCGAGCATATCGTCGGAGTTGCCGTGATCAGCTGACACTACCATGATGCCACCAGCTTTTCCCACCGCAGCGCGAATGCGTTTTACGCAGAGGTCAACGCAGGAAACCGCCACTTCGGCAGCGTGGAAGATGCCGGTATGTCCAACCATGTCGCCGTTGGCAAAATTCAGTCTAATCATTCGGTACTTGCCGTCGGCTATGGCCGCGACTACCCGGTCGGTGATTTCGGCAGCCTTCATCCAGGGACGCTGTTCAAACGGTATAATATCTGATGGTACTTCAATGTAATCTTCAAGTTCCGGATTAAACTTGCCGGAACGATTGCCGTTGAAGAAGTAGGTGACGTGTCCGAACTTTTGTGTTTCACTGATGGCGAGTTGCGGTTCACCGCAGGCGCACAGGTATTCACCCATGGTGCGGTCGATTTCCGGGGGATTTACCAGATATTTTTGCGGCACGTGCAGATCGCCGTCGTATTCCATCATTCCGGCGTAAACGACATTAGGGACACGCCCTCTATCGAATTTGTCGAATTCATCGCCGCCTTCGAAGGCGGCAGTGATTTCCAGGGCGCGGTCACCGCGGAAGTTGTAGAAAACAACCGAATCATCATCCATGATGGAGCCGATCGGATTAACCCCATCATCTGAAACGACGAATGGTGGCAAATCCTGATCGATAGCACCGGTTTTTTTACGCAACTCAATAATCGCTTCTTTGGCATCAGGATAATAATCTCCAATTCCCAACACATGTGTTTCCCAGCCTTTGCGAACTACATCCCAGTTGGCACCGTAGCGGTCCATGGTGATAACCATGCGTCCGCCACCGGAAGCGATACGAAAATCCCTACCGTCTGTCTGATTGAGTTCCGCAAGAAACTTTTCAAAAGGTTCAATATACTCCAGGGCGGAAGACTCAGGGACATCACGTCCGTCCAACAGGGTGTGAATGCGGATTTTTTTCACGCCTTCAGCACAAGCGCGAAGTATCATTGCACGCAAATGTTTGATATTGCTGTGAACATTGCCGTCGGAGAAGAGGCCGATAAAGTGCAGTGTGCGGTTGCGGTTATTGACGTTGTCTACCAATTCCCGCCAGACCTTGCCGGAAAAAATCTGATTTGATTCTATCGCTTCATCCACCAGCCTGGCACCCTGGGCAAAAACGCGTCCGCAGCCGATGGCGTTATGCCCAACCTCGCTGTTGCCCATGTCGGCATCGGAAGGCATGCCGACAGCCTTGCCATGAGCTTTTAATTTGGTAAAGGGAGATTGTTTCATTAAATGATCCAGTTCAGGTGTCGGGGCATTAAGGAAGGCGTCGCCATCGGTATACTTGCCAAAGCCGACTCCATCCATTATTACCAACACTACCGGACCGGGACGGCGATGAAATTTCGGATTCTTTTTCAGTGCTTCAATCATATTTATTCCTTTAAATTTTTCCATTCTGTCAAAACTGACAGAACATTTTTCTGTGTATACTTTTAAGGTAGTAGTATTTAAAAAAAAAGCTACAAAAATTCGTTGAATGCAGAATGATTTCAATAAATAATTCTGTTGGAACTGGAGGAGCTGCATCTACTCGTTGCCCGTTCTCGTCGCCGTTATCGTTTAACCGATTTCCCGCTTTCATACATTTAATACTTTCGGCAGTACTAACCGATCTTATCCAGGGGAGTGCCTCGTTTTTGTTGAATTTAGGCAATATATGGTAATTTGAGAGGAGTTTTTCCAACAAGATAAACTGGATAAACAACGATGGGAGCTTATAAGGCGCTTGATTTTTACAAATACCTCCTTATCTTTTTCATTTACTTGTGAGTGCAATATATGGAAAACAATTATTATATGCAGGAGGCCATAACTCTTGCTGAACAAAGCCGGGGCATGACCAGCCCGAATCCACTGGTGGGTGCGGTGGTGGTCAAAGACGGACACATTATCGGTCGAGGCTGGCATCAACAGGCCGGTGGCCCTCACGCAGAGGTTTACGCGCTGCGCGAGGCTGCGGCTAACGCGGCTGGTGCTGAATTGTATGTGACACTTGAACCGTGTTGCACGCATGGACGTACCCCTCCGTGTACCGAAGCGATTATTAAAGCCGGTATTCGCAAAGTGTTTATTGGCTCGGTTGATCCGAACCCTGTTCACGCGGGCAGGGGGGCAGCTATGTTGCGCGATTCTGAAATTGAAGTTGTTACAGGAGTGGAGGCGGTTGCCTGCGATGCTTTAAACGAAGCATTCTTCAAGTGGATAGTCCGTAAAGAGCCATTTGTCATACTGAAAATGGCAATGACACTCGATGGCAAAATTGCTACTGCTGATGGCAAGTCGAAATGGATTACCGGTCCGTTGGCACGTCAACGCGTCCAGTATTTGCGGCGTTGGGCCGACGCGATTATGGTAGGTGGGAGAACCGCGCGCCGCGACCGGCCATCGCTTACGGTGCGTGAACCGGAAAACTGGACACGTCAACCGCAGCGGTTAATCGTTTCAACCTCATTGACTTCTGAACTGTTGCAGTCAATGCTACCGCCGGGCGGGCAAATCCGGGTGATTGCACCTGATTCGCAATCAGCCTGGAACGAATTGATGCGCGAACTGGGACAAGAAAATATCACCGCCTTGCTAATTGAAGGCGGCGGGGAACTGGCAGCAACCGTTATTCATGCCGGAGTTGTCGATAAGGTGGAATTCCATATCGCGCCGAAAATTCTTGGCGGACGCAACAGTTGTCCGGTTGTCGGCGGAACTGATCCAACCGACCTTGCCGAAGCGCTCAATTTGCAACGTGTAGCCGTTGAACATTATGGCGACACTATTGCGATCAGCGGTTATCCTGAAAAAACAGTTTACAACTGACTCTGTAATAATTGCCGGACTAAAACTTTAAAAGAGAACACTGATGATATTAGACAAAGTTAATTATCCAGACGATTTAAAAAAACTGACCGAAAGTGAGCTGGTCGCGCTTGCCCCTGAAATCAGAGAATTGCTCCTTCGGGTTGTTTCGGCCAACGGCGGTCATCTGGCGCCTAATCTCGGAGTGGTCGAGCTGACAATTGCTTTGCACTATGTCTTTAACGCACCGACGGATAAACTGGTATGGGACGTTGGCCATCAGGGCTATGTTCATAAAATTCTGACCGGAAGGAAAGAGCTGTTCAACTCCCTGCGCCAATATGGTGGTTGTTCAGGCTTCCTTTCCCGCGACGAGTCTGTCTATGATTGTTTTGGTGCCGGTCATGCCGGCACCGCGATTTCGGCGGCACTGGGCATGGCAGTGGCTACTGAACGTGCCGGAAACAAAGAAAAAGTTGTTGCTATCGTTGGTGACGGGTCGCTGAATTGCGGCATTTCTCTTGAAGGACTAAATAGTGTTCAGGAGAGCAGTCGCAACCTGATAATTGTTTTAAACGACAATAAAATGTCCATTTCCGAAAATGTCGGAGCCATCCCTTCATATCTTAACCGGATAATTTCCGGTCGGGGCTACAACCGTTTCAAGGCATTGGCCAAGATGATGCTCCGCAAATTGCCTCATCACAAAGAAATCGAACGTAAAATCCAACGGCTTGAGGAAGCAACTAAAAGTATTTTTCTGCCCGGTGTGTTTTTTGAAGAACTGGGAATTCGTTATATCGGGCCAATTAACGGTCATGACCTTAACGCGTTGATAAGGACATTTGATGCGGTGAAACACTTTAATCGTCCGGTGCTTGTGCACGTGATAACGGAAAAAGGTTATGGTTATTCTCCGGCGGAGCAGGCACCGGAAAAATTTCACGGTCTCGCCTCATTTGATCCTGAAACCGGGCTTTGTAACGGCGGCGGCGGATTGACTTTTTCCAAAGCTTTCGGATCAACCATGCTGGAACTGGCAGCAAAACACAAAGAGCTTGAGGTTATTACAGCAGCCATGGCTCATGGCACCGGTCTGTCTGAATTCGCAGGCAAGTTCCCTGAAAGATTTCATGACGTCGGGATTGCCGAAGAACATGCCGTGGTTTTTGCGGCCGGGCTGGCAGCCGTCGGTACACGACCGGTGGTGGCCATGTATGCCACTTTTATGCAGCGCGCCCTGGACTGCGTATTTCACGATGTCTGCCTGCAGCGATTACCGGTGATCTGTTGTCTTGACCGCAGCGGCATGGTTGAAGACGGCCCCACCCACCACGGCATCAATGACCTGGCATTTTTTCGAACCATGCCTAATTTAACGATATTCGCGCCGAAAGACGAAAATGAACTGCGGGCGATGATCTATGCCGCTTACGATCTTGCTTCGCCCGTTGTTATCCGCTATCCGCGCGGTGGCTCGGGGAAATTTGAGTGTCTATCAAGCAGTAAACCTGCGCGTATAACCATCGGCAAAGCTGAAGTATTGCGCGCGGGAAACGACGGCGCGTTGTGGGCTATGGGACGCGAAGCTTACACCGCGTTGGCAGTTGCCGATATTTTGTCACATCAGGGTATTGAACTTACCATTGTCAATACGCGTTTTATCCGACCGTTCGACTCGGATTTATTGTTTGAGCAAGCAGTTAAAATGCCGCTATTTTCATTGGAAGATGGACGCATCACCGGAGGTTTGGCATCGGAAATCGATGAACAACTCATCAATCTACCACATCGTGGAGTGAAGCATTTTGGTTTGACTAACGCAGTTATCCCTCACGGTGATATAGAACTTATTCGAGCAAATTTACGTTTGACGCCCCGGGATATCGCCGGTGATATCGCTGGGTTCATCGCCACCGGGAATGTTAATTTGGGAGGAGGTAGCAGCGAATAGTAGAAACCGTTATAATCGTCAGCCGCTCTCGTCGCCGCTATCGTCAACCGGGGTTATATTTTTCAACCGTTTTTTTTAAGATTCAATTGGATATTGGAAGTTCCTTGCTTGGTGTTAGGTGTTAAGTGTTGGGTGTTAAGTGTTAAGGGTTAGGTGAGGGATGTCCTCCGTGCCGTCCTAAAGTACGTACGCGGTGCACCAAAGTACCGCAAGCATCCTTGCTTGCGTTTTCTCTTCTCAAGCTGGAAGCTTGAGGTACTTTCTTGCGCATGATGTACGCAGGAAATTAAAGGCGGATGCAAC
>JAGYNC010000168.1 GCA_018400135.1 Victivallaceae bacterium | reverse complement strand
GAACCAGAATAATCCCATCAAGGCAAGGCTGAGTCCTGGCAAGTATTGGATACATTTCAACCAGACAATGTAGCGCAGGCACTCCTGCCTGCGAATTATTAATAACACACAGACAAGAGTGTCTGTGCTACATTGAATATGCAAAATTCGTTTGCTTCGGACGATATATGCATATATATTGCCACAGTTATTTTGCATAACCCCTAAGGAACGAAGCATGCTGCGAAAACGAAATATTGCCGAAAAAGTACGCCAGAGCCTTGGGCATTTCCCGGTTGTCGTCCTTTTAGGCGGGCGTCAATGTGGGAAAACCACCTTGGCCCGTATGTTGAAACCGAACTGGCGTTATTTCGATTTGGAAAAGGGAAGCGATTTCGACTTTATCACGCGTGATTTCGACTTTTTTTTCCAGCAGCATTCCTCGTCTATCATCATAGATGAAGCACAGTTATCCCCGACCTTATTCAAGGAACTGCGCGGAGTCATTGATCAGGATCGTCAACGAAAGGGTCGTTTTATTCTAACTGGCTCCAGTTCGCCGGAACTCAAGGCCGGAATTTCCGAAAGCCTGGCCGGTCGGGTCGCCATCATCGAAATCGGCACCTTTAAAATGAACGAGCGTTACCAAACCTCGTTGTCTCCGCTGTACAACATCCTCAATACCCTTCCGATAGAGCAACATCCAGAGGCGCTTGTTGGTTTGTCGCCGGTTCTGAATACCGCGCAGGTGCTTGAACACTTTCTTAAAGGCGGCTACCCGGAACCGGTAATGATGAACAGCGATGCCTTTCAAGCACAGTGGATGAGCAACTACCAGCAGACTTACGTGCAACGGGATATCCGCCGCCTGTTCCCTCGACTGAATGTCGAGAACTACCGCCGTTTCATAACCATGCTTTCGGAACTTTCCGGTACTATCATCAACCGTTCCGAAATCGGTCGGACGCTCAATGTCGGCGAATCGGCTATTCGTGACTATTTGGATATTGCGGAAGGGACATTTATCTGGCGCAATCTGCCAAGCCTTGAGCGTACTGTCAGTCGCTCTGTCGTCAAAATGCCGCGCGGTTATCTGCGCGACAGCGGATTGTTGCATCATCTGGTCAATGTGCGCAGTCTTGAATCAATTTATACCCGACGTGGAACCGGCGCGGCTTTCGAGGGATTTCTGATTGAAGAACTCATTCAGGGACTTCAAGCCGTCGAGTCCGTGCCGTGGACGTTCAACTATTACCGGACACGCGGCGGCGGCGAAGTGGATTTGATTCTCTCCTCCCCCGCTGGTCGCCGCATCCCGGTTGAAATCAAATTCGGTGTCAGCTCGCGCCTGAATGACTTGCGTTCACTCAGTACATTTATCGAACAGGAAGCCTGTCCCTACGGTCTGTTGGTGAGTAATGCGCCGGAAGTTCGTCGTCTTTCTCGCTCGATTATTCAACTACCGGCAGGCTGCCTGTAGTATGCAATGATTTTAATGTAGCGCAGGCACTCCTACCCGCGAAAATAAAGCACAGACAAGAGTGTCTGTGTTACATTGTGGTGGGATCAATTCTCGGTTCGCGTCGCACCGCCAGTGATTCAAGCGCTATCTTGTGTTTTTTGCAGAAGCATTCGAGTCGCGTTAGTTTTTCATCGGATATATTGGCGGTGGTGACCACGATTTTGCAAAATCCCACACGCTGAAAGATAGATTCCAGGTTTTCAATACTCCCACACACCTTAATTCCATAAATATACAGACCTGTCAACGCCTTGTCGTCATCGATAATTCCGACCAACTTCTCTTGTTGTCCGTCCAATCGACTATAATTCATCAATGTATAGAGCAGCGAATTGAATCCTCCACCATAGAGCACAACGGGTGTGCAGCTTTTATTTAAACGGGAATGGCGAAAGTGTTTAACCATTAACGACTGGAGTTGCAACAAAAAAATTCGACTGGCAATAATTGCCACAAAAGTTAACAGAAAAAATAAGATATATTTTAAGGCAAAAGCGTGCAGCACGATATTCGTTGTTACCGCATAATTTAACAGAAAAACAAACATAAAAGCCAAGACAAGTATTCCTGCCAAGTGGAATATCTCGTCAAAATAGGCTCGTAGCCAAAGAATCCGATAATTCCGGGAAATTGCCAGAAAAACCATGATCGGCAGAATATTTCCCATAATTATTGAAAACATTTCTTCCCGATAGTCTATCCCCAGCAACCATGCCGTTAAAACACTGCCAATGAACAATACTGCCAAATCGTACAATGGCAAAATCATACATATTAGAATAGTCTTTTTCGGTTGCTTAAAGCCTTGAAACAACAGTTGGGTCGAATTTCGCAACTCGATAAAGGCGAAGCGCCTGACGACAACCAGAAAACAAAACAGCACCAGTACCAACGCAATTCCCGGCACCCGGTTGTCGAGCAGGGCAACGGCAATTCCGGCCAGTCCCAGGATAAGCGCCACAAAATACATTATCTTGGCAGTGCTCGCCTGATTATTATTGTGGCTTTCCAGGATGCGATGATGCAAGTGTTTCCGATCTGCGGACATAACGCCGTTTTCTGCCCCGGACAACATCTTGAACGTTACTCGTCGCCAGATAGAGAGAAAAGTATCAATTAACGGCAGCCCCCCGGCCAGAAGCGGAATCATCAGAGAGGAAAACGAGGCCGCCTTGGTTGAAGACATGAGAGAAACGGTCGCGAACATATAGCCGAGAAACATGCTGCCGGTATCACCCATGAACACTTTTGCCGGATAGAAATTGTATCTCAGGAAGCCCAGACAAACTGCCCCCAGGCACATCATGATGACGGCATTGCCGACATCACCGTTTAAAAAAAGAACAATTGCCATGCACGTCGAGGCAATCATCGTGATGCCTGCCGCGAGTCCATCCATGCCGTCAATCAGATTGAAAGCGTTGATGAACCCGACAATCCAGAACACGGTCAGTGCCAACTCGATGAGTTCAAATGAGGAATTGCAGAATTTCAGACAAAATCTTATGCCGAGCACCCAACACAACAGGGCAACAATAATCTGTAGTACCAGTTTGTAGCGCGCGCGTATCCCGAAACGATCGTCGATAATACCGGTTGGTATCAGCAACACAACCAGAGGAATCAGAAATTTATAATTTTGGCTGAAATCAACTATCCCGATACCGATACGCTCAGAGACAAAGGCCAATCCCAGTGTCAGTATAAACGCGATTATCATGGCAATACCACCCGCAGTAGGGGTGGTTTGCTTATGAATATGACGGTCTCCGGTAGAAGCGAGGAATCCTGCTTTCGCAAGCAGCGGAATGGTGTATTTAGTTATCAGCAGAGATAACACGCATGCTATTACCGGATATGCAAGCAGAAAAGCATATCCCAACTTCTGCGGAATATTATCCATATAAATCAGCTACACCTGTTGGTCGTTACAAATAGCGGGAATGACAAAATCTATCACTAATTACTCTGAAGTTGTGATAAAATGGTTTATTTTAGTTTGCGCACTATTGAGCGCGGATTACTGAGTCATCATCATAGAAAAAGTTGTAAGCATTGTGATCAGTGTCAACCACCCAGGCAGGCCGCAACATCGGGCCATAGCCCCAACCTACATCCAGCGGATCATCAGTACAGCCGGGCAGCGGCATCGGGAAAGTAAGAATATCTAACACGCCGACACACTCTCTGGCGATAACGTAAGCGATTCCCTTGAACACGCCGTATGTCAAGGCGGCGATAGCGCCCTTGTCTTTATTAACATCGTAGGGGCGAATCAGGATTTCCAGGGGACCAAAAGCCACATTGGCAACACCGCGACCAAGTTTTTCCAGCGGCCCACTTTCAGTGTCGACATCAACAGCAGGACAACTCATGGGCACAAAAGTTGCACAAATCAGTAGTCCCGTTAGCAGAAATTTTTTTGATAGTTTCATTCAGCCAGCCCTTGTTTAATTGTTTGCGATCCAATTTTCAAAACCACGCTCCCGGTGGTTACTCCAATATTAAGGCAATTTCCCTTATCGTCCAGACAACACGCGGAAATCGGAAAAAACAATTGAATATAGCTGGAATGAAGCGAAATTTCAAGAAAAATATTGTTGATAACGTGCTTTTTCGAAATACTCCTGATTTTTTGCTCAAAAAACAGTAAAACGGTTTGCAAAAACCAGCGATTAACTTCATTTTAAAGAGTTATTGTCTTCGTGAGAAATTTAAATCCTGAAAAATTATTTTTGCATTAATTTTATGAAAGCTTCTGAACTGAGAAATAAATACATTGAATTTTTTGTAAACAAAAACCACCGGGAAATCAAGAGTGCCTCGTTAATCCCGGACAACGATCCGACCTGTCTTTTTACCACCGCCGGCATGCATCCACTGGTTCCATTTATGCAGGGAGAGGCCCATCCGCTGGGCAAGCGATTGGTAAATTGTCAGAAATGTATCCGCACCGGCGATATTGATGAAGTTGGGGATTCGGTGCATCTGACCTTTTTTGAGATGCTTGGCAACTGGTCGTTGGGAGATTATTTCAAAGCCGAGGCGATTGAATACAGTTTTGAATTTCTTACCAGTCCCGAGTGGCTGAATATTCCTATCGACAAGTTGGCAGTTACCGTTTTTGCCGGAGATACCAACGCGCCCTTCGACCAAGAAGCATTTGAACTCTGGTCTCGTTTGGGAATCAACGAAACGCGTATCGCCCGTTGCGGCAAAGAAGATAATTGGTGGGGCCCCGCCGGACAAACCGGTCCTTGCGGCCCTGATACTGAAATGTTTTATTGGACTGGCGCCGATGAGCCTCCAGAAAGCTTTGACCCGAGCGACAAGCGCTGGGTTGAGATTTGGAACGATGTTTTTATGCAGTATCACAAACAGGCTGACGGTTCTTATGTGCCGCTGGCAAAAAAAAACGTTGATACCGGTATGGGACTGGAACGAGTTGCTGCCGTACTTCAGGGCAAATCAAGCTGCTATGAGACCGAGCTGTTTCAGCCGATCTTCAAGGAGCTTGATGAAATTCGCGGCGTTGATACAACGGTTGCCAGAACCGCTTCTGAACGTATCGTTGCCGACCATATCCGTGCAGCAGTGTTCATTATTGCCGACGGGGTCACCCCCGGCAATGTCGACCAGTCTTATGTGTTGCGCCGCCTGATCCGCCGCGCCATTCGGGAAGGACGCAAATTGGGAGTATCCGGTCTTTTTACTTCGAAGCTGGCCGGGGTAATTATTCAACATTACAGTGATGCCTATCCCGAGTTAAATGTTTACAGCGCGAAAATCACCGATGAACTTGAACGGGAAGAGCTCCAGTTCGCCCAAACGCTGGAAAAAGGAACGCGTGAGTTTGAAAAACTGATATCCCGTGTCCCGCAACATGTCAGAAAAAAAACCATAAGTGGCAAAAATGCCTTCTTCCTTTACGAAACCTTCGGATTCCCGCTGGAACTTACCCGGGCAATGGCCGAAGAACATGGCTTCAGCGTTGACAAAGATGGATTTGATAAGGCTTATCGAAAACATCAGAATTTGTCGCGGAAAGGCGCGGAACAAAAATTCAAAGGGGGACTCGCTGACGACTCAGAAGCAGTTACCCGACTACACACCGCCACACACTTATTGCATCAGGCGTTGCGCAACGTCCTGGGGACACACGTTGAACAGCGGGGTTCAAATATCACTGCTCAGCGTCTCCGTTTTGATTTTGCTCACGACACTAAAATGACCCCGCAAGAATTACAGGAAGTTGAGCAACAGATTAATGCCGTGATCTCCCGTAATCTGCCGATAATTTGTCAGGA
>JAGYNC010000167.1 GCA_018400135.1 Victivallaceae bacterium | reverse complement strand
AAACCTTTTCGAAAAGGTTCTAATTACAGGAATTTAAAAAATGTCAATTGCAAGCGCAATTCAAACAATCGTAGATGAAGTTCCCCAGGGGAGTTTTCGCGAAAGTACAAGTTGTGCGCTTTAGTTTTTTTTCTGCTCATTTTCCATGATTGCTAGTTCTTCTGTACGGTTCTTTTTCTTTTCGGCAACCCGCGATTCAATGCTGGAGACGTTTTCCGGACGTGATTTTTTGAAGCGTTTGTAATAACCTTCTTCGATGAAAGCAGCCAATGGCAGTTTCCACGGCTGCTGTTTGCAATTCGCCAATTTATCCAGGCTTTTAAGCTTCATTCCCAATTCCCGCGCCATCTGGATTTGCGCGTGTGACAGGTGGTGTTTTTTTCGCGCTTCCACCCATGGCAGAAGTTTTTGCGGTATTTTAGTCGACATATTGTACTCCTTATCTTTACAGACCCAATGGCTATCGAACCGGGAATGGAATTCCTATGACGTACGATCAGCGTAACCTGAATCCGTGACAAATTGATTGTAATTGTTTTTAACGCATTTATTGATAATAGATTATAACGATTTCACCGACTCACCCATTGGGTTAAATAGAAAAATTCAAGACAATTTACCCTGCGGGGAAATTCATTGCGGCGCATCTGCTTCGTTGGCTGCGATCCCGCAAAGCGGGATAAACTTGCAGCTTGCTCCGCCCAGGCGGAGTATGTTAATACAGCAGCGTCTTGCCGCCTCCGCTTTTGGAGGGGCAAGCTCGCATTTTATCTTGCATGGCAAGACTGCACCGCACTGAATTTCTCACGGATTAGGCGCATAACAACAAGAGTTTCCCATGTTTGACAACACAATAGTAATGGCCAGCGATACCAGATACGTCTGGGGTTGTTGGCTACTTATTGCTTCCATGCGCAAACATTCGATGAATGAACCGGTGATTGTTCTAGGTTACGGTTATTCCGATTCCGACATTGCCTGCCTAAAAGCGTTCGCCGGAGTAACGGTCGAGTCGCGGCAGTGCGACAGCAAACGCAACATGACTTGCAGCAAGCCGGACGCGATGTTGTTGGCAGATACCGAATATGTAACCTGGGTTGACTGTGATGGCATGTTTACCGGTAATTGTTCGGAATATCTTACTGCCGACCCTGAACATCTTCACGTACGGCTACGCGGCATTAAAGAGAATTCAATGGTTTTTGCCGGACGCTACAGTAATAGCGGAAAAGACACTAATATTCCAGTGGCGATACTGAATATCTGGCGTAAAGACGTTGAGGAAAACTCCGAGCCAGCAATTGATACCAGTGTCTCGGCCTGCTATATTTCGGCACACCGCAACCACCGGCCTTTTTTGGAGAAATGGCGGAACCAGATGCACAAAGTATTGCCGAACGACGATGTTGGTGTAGTGGATAATCGCAGCATGGCTTATTTTCAGACTGACGAATCGGTTTTGAACTCCGTACTTTGTTTTTCGTCTTGCGCTCCGCCTCCAACCGAAAATTACATGTTGGACAAGGATGTTAACGCCTATTTTGTACATTTTGCATATCCGCCGAAACCGTGGCAAATGTGGAATTCTTATACCGTCAAGCATCTTGATAAAACACTCGACGTGGTTGACTGGGCGCTGGCGCAGGGATTCCCGCCTCCGGGAAAAGTACCGTTTTCTCTTGAGAGCAAGTATCGCGGCATAAGCTATCGGCTGGCACCGCTGGGCAAGCATGTCCACCGCATCAAAAAATTGCTGCGCAAATTTTGTTGAACATCAAAACCCCAATTCGGGCTGAACAATACCCCATTCGTCATCGTCGTTTTCCGATGACTCCGTCAAGTTGCGGTTATTATCCGGCCGTGGGATGATTTTAACGGTGTTGCTATGGCTATTGGCATCAGTACCAGGCGGCAGCGAGGATATATCTTCGTTATCATCCATTGCAGTGTTGGCAGGTGATTTTGGCTCCGTCTTTTCTTTGATAGTCTTCTTTTGCCTTGGAGTTGTCCGGGGACCGGGCGATGCTTTCCGGATATTATTACCCTCTTGGTTCTTATCAAGGTTACCGCCGGTAGACGACGAAGGCTTCCGGTCATCCGAGGGAGGATTTTGTGCGATCTCCGTCAGCGGGTTATCCGGGGGGGACGTTTTCTTATCATTTTGCGGTAGTTCAGGCGTTATCTTACTTTGCCCGGTGCGTTGATCTTCAGGGTGTTTTTGTGATTCGCGCGACTTGCCCGGTTGCTCCTCCGATTGCTCGCTTGCGCCGTGTTCATTGCTTGCTTCGCTACTGATTTTCTCAAGTTCCGGTGACGACAAGGAGGCCTGGGACGGTTTATCGTCGGGCATCTCCGGGTTTGGAGTTTCGATCGGCTTGTCATCTTCGGTCAGATAGCGGGAATGAGTAATTTTCTGAATAATTTTTGAACTCAAAAGCAACCCGCGCGCGGCGGGTGAGCGTGTTGGAAAATCCTGTAGATTGATTAAACGAGGTCTGGGGTTGCGTCTAATCTCTTCAACTATTTCATAAATTGAGTCGGAACGCGGTGTCAATAATTCAAGCCGACATCCTTTAGGACACAGAGCATATTGTTTATCAGTAATGAATTTATCAATAACCGTACGCTTGGCATAATATTTTTTGGACTTATTTTCACGATAGATAACACCGAATTCGATTGAAGTGTCGAACTTGCGAAAATCGTACAGACGACCGATGTAAATTTTTTCCGGGATATTAATAACCCGATATTTTCCTTGTCGCTCGATACACAACAAATGATCGAATTCATTACAAGTGACGGTATCATCGCTTTTGACATCAACACCGATATAACCGTTTTTCCGATCCCAGCCTACTTTAATATTGTTGAGCGCGACGGCACGACGGTCAATGGTTTCAAACTCCTCTATCCTGGTACGGCGCGGGAAAAGAGTCCCGTATTTATCAAGTAAGTCTTGAAGATAACCAATAGCATAACGACGCAGTTGTTTCAGATTTTTATGCAACTGTTTAATGGCGATATTAATTGCCGCCAGTTCTTCCTGATTCTTACGAATATCGAACAACGATATACGGCGAATCTGAATGGCCAACAGTTTTTGAATATCGTCATCGGTAACTTCACGCTTGAGTTGGTCGGCAAACGGCTCCAAGCCCCGCCGTATTTCATTCATAACCAATTCGAGAGATTCACACTCCTCGATACGTTTATAAATGCGGTTTTCGATAAAGATTTGTGCCAGAGTCTTGGCATGAAACAGTTCTTCCTGCTTAGCTAACTCGATCTCCAGTTCAAGACGCAAATAGTCAAGTAAACGCCGGGTATTACGACGAATTATGCTGTCAACATCCATCTGTGCCGGGCGATTTTCACAAATAACCATCATATTAACGGAAATCGACACCGAGCAATCCGTATAGGTATAAAGCGCTTTCAGGGTTTTTTCCGGATCCTGTCCACGGGTAGGAACAATCTCAATTTCAACATGTTCGGCGGTATAATCATTGATGGAGGCAATTTTTATTTTGCTGCGCTCTGCGGCTCGTTCGATTGATGCGATCAGGCTTTCCGTAGTCGTAGAAGCCGGGACTTCACGAATAATCAGTTTTCTGCCATCCATATCGATTTTGGCACGAACTTTAACCTTGCCGTTGCCGCCGTCATACTCCGAAACGTCCATGATACCACCCTGCAGAAAATCGGGGTAAATCTGGAATGATTCTCCCTTCAAACAGGCGATCTGGGCATTAAGCAGTTCGTTAAAATTGTGAGGCATGATTTTTGTTGACATCCCCACTGCAATCCCTTCGGCTCCCAGCATCAACAATCCCGGAATCTTGACGGGTAACGTAACCGGTTCCCGGTTCCTGCCGTCATAAGAATCGGTAAATTCCGTAATATCGTTGTTAAACAACACTTCCAACCCGAGTTTGGATAGGCGGCATTCGATGTACCGTGCGGCCGATGCGGCATCGCCGGTGAGGATATTGCCGAAATTGCCTTGTTTTTCAATGAAATATTCGCGGTTGGCCACCACCACCAGAGCTTCGCCGATAGAAGCATCGCCGTGAGGATGATATTGCATGGTGTGGCCAATGACATTCGCCACTTTATGGAATTTACCGTCATCCATTTGGTATAGCGACCAGAGAATGCGACGCTGTACCGGTTTCAGTCCGTCATCGACATCAGGAATGGCGCGTTCTTTGATAACATAAGAGGCGTACTCAATGAAATTAGCGTCCATCATTCCGCGTAATGAAAGATTCTCACCAAGTTGATCAACATAATTGGCGTCTTTTTCTCCTTCGGCGAGCTCCTCGGCATCAACGGCATCAACCTCCTTCAGCTCTTCGGACTGAAACTCTGAAGACGACGGCTCAGCAGTATCCTGCACTTCGGGAGAGACGGGAGTTGCTCCAATAGACTCATCCTTCCGCGTTTCATCCGTCGATCCGGATTTTTTGTTTTTTTTGTCTTTTGCCATACTTATTTCAGTTTTCAGTTAATAAAATTACAGCAGATTGGTTACAATATGTTCCCGTCGTAGCGGTGTATTTTTTCCCATATAGAAGTCGAGCATTTCCGGGACGTTGCGCATGTGGTCAATGGTAACATTGCGTAATTTGATATCGGGCCCGATAAACGCGCCGAATTCATCGGGCGAAATTTCGCCCAACCCTTTAAAGCGGGTGATTTCGACACCGGTTTTTAGCTTAGCAACAGCTTCATTGCGTTCTTTTTCATTGTAACAATAGATGGTTTCCTTCTTGTTGCGAACACGAAACAACGGAGTTTCAAGGATATACAGATGTCCCGACAACACCAGTTGTTCGAAAAAGGTCAAAAAGAAAGTAATCAACAGATTTCTGATATGTAGTCCATCCACGTCGGAATCAGTGGCGATAATCACTTTGTTGTAGCGGAGATTCTCAATATCCTCCTCAATATCCAAAGTCTGCATAATATAGTAAAGCTCTTCGTTCTGATATACTTTGTTCAGCTTTTCGTTGTGACAATTAAGCGGCTTACCCTTCAGGGAAAAGATAGCCTGGGTATAAACATTTCTGCAACTAACCATTGAACCGGCGGCGGATTGTCCTTCGGTAAGAAAAAGCATAGTCTCCTCGCCTTTGCCGGAAGAGTCGCCGAGATGATGTTTGCAATCTTTCAGCTTAGGTATCTTCAAACTCATACGTTTGGCTTTTTCCTTAGACTGTTTTTTGACTGCCTGTATCTGACGCCGCACTTTCTCATTGCGTTCAACCTTATCCACCAGAATTTCCGCTTCGTCCAGATGCCGGTGCAAATAATCAACCAGATTATCCTTAACCGCGTTGACAATTGGACCACGCACATCGGTGTTGCCAAGTTTACTTTTAGTTTGGGAGTCAAAAACCGGGTCTTTCAATTTAATGGCAATAGCACCGATAATACCATCCCGCACATCTGACGCCTGGTAACTTTTACCAGTGAACTCGTTGACCCCCTTGAGAACTCCTTCCCGGAAGGCGGATAGATGAGTTCCACCGTCATTAGTGTATTGTCCATTAACAAATGAAAAGTAATTTTCTCCATAATTATCAGTATGGCAAAGCGCGAATTCGATAGTTTTGCCTTTGAACGCAATGATATTATAAATTCTGTCGTCAGCGACTTCGGCCTGAATCAAGTCTTTCAAGCCATTCTGAGAGTAATATCTCATTCCGTTCAGGTAGAGCGACAAGCCGCTGTTCAGGTAAGCATACATCCACAGGCGTTTTTCCAGATATTCGCCGCGAAATTCATATTCCGGAAAAAGTTCGG
>JAGYNC010000166.1 GCA_018400135.1 Victivallaceae bacterium | reverse complement strand
CACGGTCTAATTAGTGCCGACGAAAAAGTCCTTTTTTGTTCAGGCACTAATTAACCGGTTATCCCAGATCGATGCTTGGTGCTTTCCAGTTGTTTCTTGTCGGCGTTTTCCTTTCGGAGCAGAGGGAAAACAGGTCGAACTCTGTTTCAAAGTCCTCAGGCGAATCGTTTTCCGAAGCGCTCAAGGCCTGAACGCCGATAAGGGCGAAAACGATTCTGCCGATGTCCCGCGCGGAGGTTATTCCCCAGCTTTTAAGGATTTCGCCGTAAAAAGGGCCAAATTGCTGAAAGGCATAATGTCGGATGCCATCGAGCAATTCGAGCGCGGTGACGTGGCGCTCTCTCTTCATTTTTTCAACCGTAAAATGCACCGCGTCGCTGACAAACTCGTAGCTCTCCGCGGCGTAAGTGGAGTCGCGTTCCATGATGCGACTTATTTTGTCACCAAAGTCATCGCTTTTCATTATTACATCCAGTGTTGTCGGTCAGTATCTTCCAGAATGCGTTTAACGGTGTTGACGAATTCCGCGCCCATCGCGCCATCGACTACGCGGTGATCGGCACTGAGAGTGACTTTCATCATATTGCGGATAACAATCTGGTTATCGCGTACCACCGGAGTGGGCATGCCGGAGGAAACAGCCAGAATCGCGGCCTCGCCGGGGTTGATTATGGCGCCGAAATTCTCGACGTTCATCATCCCCATGTTGGAAATGGTGAATGTCCCGCCCTGCATCTCATCCGGAGTGAGTTTATTGTCGCGTGCCTTCACCGCCAGTTCGGCGATCTCGTCCTGAATTTCATCCAACGCCTTGACATCGGCGCGACGCACGACGGGCACCACCAGTCCCTGCGGCACACTGACGGCGACACCGATATTAATCTTTGATTTACGGATAATGGCGTTGTCCTTTACCATAGCATTAACGTACGGAAACTCCCGGAGCGCCAGCGCGACAGCCTTAACGATAAACACATTGACACTCAGGTTAATTCCTTCATCTTTGAGTTCATTGCGCAATGCCATCAGCTCAGTCAAGTCAATGCTTGCTGTAACATAGAAATGGGGAATTTGTTGTTTTGATTGGGTAAGACGCTGTGCTATCACCTTGCGCATGGCGCTCATTGGCTGCGGTTTTTCCAGCACAGCATTGCGGACATCTGCCAAAGTGATACGTCCTTTATCGCCACTTCCCTCGATCGCCAGCAGTTCCAACTTTTCACTTTTGGCTACGTTGAGAGCGCTCGGGGTAATTTTCCGCTTAAGATAGCCGGATGTTTCCAGATAGTTTTTCACATCCGCTTCAGTTACTCGTCCCTGCGGTCCCCCACTACCGTTAACCTTGTCAAGATCAATCAGATAATCCGCGGCAAATTTTCTGGCACGCGGACTCGGTTTCAGCTTATGGACTACCTGAGGCGCTGGCGGCGGCGCGGTTACCGGGGTTACTGGCGGCGGTGCCTGCGACTCACTCTTCGCCGTTGATGTTGGTTTTGGCGCGGGTGCCGGTTTGGGAACAACAACTTCCGGCTGCTTGATTTCCGGCAACTTCTCGCCAGGCTCTCCGAGGATACAGGCGATACTCATTACCGGGACTTCTTTGCCGGCCGGGACAATCACCTTCAGCAAAGTTCCTTCAAATTGCGATTCGACTTCCAATACGGCCTTGTCGGTTTCCACTTCGAAGAGGATATCACCTTTTTTGATAACATCACCCTCTTTGACGTTCCAGGCGGCAATGGTTACGGTTTCCTCGGACTGTCCGAGTTTGGGAATAGGTACTTGCGTTGCCATTTATAAAACCTCCGGTTTTTGAAACGGAGAATCGGAGAATCGGAGAAACGGAGAAGTTGGATTCACCGGTTCAGAAATTATTTTGCTATTAACCATTTGTCTACTTCCATTATCATTCTTATTAATTGTGAAATAATATGCTCGTAAGCACGGATTAGGTTTTTGCTCTCGACTTCAGAGATATATCCGCATTTGAAAGCGAATTCAAGCCAAATCTGAGCTTCACATGCTTCGGTTTCTGCGTCACTAAGTTTGGCTAGGATTATAACAGTGTTTTCGCGGCGTTAATCATATCCTGCGGGGTAGGCAGAAAGGCTGCTTCCAACGTGTATGCCTGAGGCGCAATACCATTTTTGGCACCAACCTTGATCACTGGCGCATCCAGATAGTCGAAGCAGTTGGCCGTAATCTGAGAAACAATTTCGCCGGTGAAGCTGCCGATATCAACGCATTGGCTGATGGCCACACAGCGACCGGTTTTTCTAACCGAAGCAAAAACGGTGTCCCAATCGAACGGCACCAGAGTACGCGGGTCAATGATTTCGACGCTAATGCCTTCTTCAGCAAGCAGATCTGCCGCCTTAACTGCGTCCGCGACAGCCGGACCCCAAACAACAAAAGTTACATCACTCCCTTCCCGGACAATATTAGCTTCGCCAAACGGAACCAGATATTCCTCTTCCGGGACAAAACCTTTCACGTTGTAGAGCAGCTGTCCTTCAACAAAAATTACCGGGTTATCATCGCGAACAGCGGTCTTTATCAAACCTTTCGCGTCATAAGGATTAGATGGATACGCCACATAGGTACCCGGAATGTGAGCAAACATCGATTCCAGCGACTGCGAGTGTTGTCCGCCGTAACCTTTGCCACCGCCGACACTGCAACGAATCACCAATGGCACTTTAGTTGACGCGCCGGTCATATAATGCCATTTTGCTGCCTGATTGGAAATCTGATCGGATGCCATCAACGCGAAATCCATGTACATCAGTTCTGCCACCGGACGATAGCCCGACATTGCCATGCCTACTGCCGCGCCACAAATACAGGCTTCGGAAATCGGGGTGTTGAAAACCCGGTCGCGACCGAAACTTTCCAGCATTCCCTTGGAAAGCTTGAAGGCATTACCGTAGTCAGCCACATCCTCACCGAAAAGTATTACCCGTTTATCCCGTGCCATTTCTTCGATAAGGCCTTCCTTGATCGCGTCGCGGTAGGTAACCAGTCCTTCAGCATTACGTTTAATCACTGGCAGTGGCTCGTAGATTTCAGCCTTCTGATATTTTTCCGGCACTTCGTCGCACACCGAATCGGTGTACATATATTTGATAACGTCCACCGGATCCGGATCAGCCGAATCAGCGGCGCGCCTGGCGGCGCGGGCATTGCGAGCAGCCACCAGTTCTTCGATTTTGGCAATCTCTTTTTGGGAAACAACTTTGGCATCAAGCAACTGCTGGCGGAAAACCACGACCGGATCCACTTCCTTCCAGCGTGCCTCTTCTTCCCTGGTACGGTACTCATTGCGCGGATCGGACAGACTATGTCCGTAGTAACGATAGGTATCCAGTTCGAGCAGCACCGGCCCCTGACCTTTGGCTATGGTTTCTCTGGCGCGTTGAATCGCATCGCGTACCGCCATGACATCCATGCCGTTAACGACTTCCGCGTGCATATTTTCATTGTCGAACCCGGCGCCGCGCCGCGCGAGATAATCAACTCCGTTGACCTCGCCGTCAGCGCGACCGGTCATCCCGAAATGGTTGTTGACGATACAGTAAATTACCGGCATGCCGAATTTGGTACGGGCGATTTCGCCGGTAAACTGATCCTGCGAAGCCCAGTTCAGTGATTCCAAGACCACACCGTTGGCATAAGCGCCGTCGCCGGCGAAACAGCAGACAACATTACCCTTGCGTTCTTCATCAGTCCGACAGATCATGCCGGCCCCGGTGGCAATTGGCACGCCGCCACCGACAATTGCGTTGGCCCCAAGGTGTCCGACCCGGAAATCGGCAATATGCATGCCGCCGCCGCGTCCTTTCCCGTAGCCTGACTCCTTGCCGAACAATTCAGCGATAGTGCGAAAAACGTGATCCTCCATTACCGCCTCGCGAAGTTCCTCGCCCTGCAATGTGGAGAGCTCCGAGCAGCGCGTGTGCAGTTCGTCATCATTCATCCGACGAATGGCGTGGAACCCCTTGGCAATCGAGTCGCCGTGTCCACGGTGGGTTGAGGTGATTAAATCTTTGATTCCCAGCATGGAACAGGCACCGGTGGCGGTTGCCTCCTGGCCGATTGACAAGTGGGTGGGGCCGCGATATTCGTAGTCGCTGATAATTTCATAAGCGCCGGTACGCAATTTGAGGATCATTTCTTCAAATTCGCGGATTACCAGCATCGATTCGTAAACTTCAAGCAGTTCCGCCTTGGAAACTTTTTTCGTCTTGTACTCATCGCTCAAAGAGTTGTTGTACTGATAAGCCGGAATGCTTGGCAGTTTGATCGTTCGTTTCTTGAAATCCGGACCCAGATTACTGTAATAATTGCTCATGATTCAACGCCTTTGGTTAAAGGTTAATGTTACCATATTTTAGTACGGACTTCGCCCGCGTTTTTAAGTTTCTCGATTTGCCCGTTTGCCTGACGGCATTTCCGGGAAAATCACGTCTATTTTCTTCTTTTTCAGTTGTTTAATTGCCTGAGATGAGATTGCGTCATCGGTTATAATTGCGTCAATATCATTCAAACTGCCGCTGACAACCAGCGAGGGAGCACCGAATTTACTGCTGTCCATCAGAACAAAAACCCTCTTTGCCCGTCGCATAATCAACTCTTTGGTGTATGCCTCATTGGCATCGGTAGTGGAAATCCCGTCTTCCACGGTAAAACCGATGGTGCCCATGAAAGCCTTGTCTATATACAACGAACTGACAATTTTCGCGGTCAACGGCCCAACCAGCGTCCGACTCAAAGCACGGAATTCACCGCCCAACAGAATCAGCCGATGTTCGCTTTCCATGAGCTCGGCGGCGGCCATAATCGAGTTGGTGACAATGGTCAGTCCCTGTTTGGAAGTCAACATCCGTGCCAACGCCAGAATAGTGCTGCCGCCGTCGAGATAGATGGTGTCGTTATCGTCGATACAATCCAGAGCACGCCGGGCAATCAACTGTTTTTCACGGGCATGCAACGTTGCCTTTTCGGTAAAAATCGGCTCAGTTCGCGGAAACTGCACGCGGATAGCGCCACCGTGAATACGCCTCGCCTTGCCCTGTTTTTCCAGCGACTGCAAATCACGCCTCACCGTTGCCTCCGAAACCCCCAGCTCCTGACTCAGTTCGCCGATCGTGCGCGCGCCATCTCCCAACGCCTGCAGAATAAGCTGCTCGCGTTCTTCGGACAATAATTTTCTCTCATTTGTATCTTTCATACTATTTTGTCCACGCGAACCATATTCTATAAAACAGACTCAAAACTGGCTTAGGAGCAGGCAATTCTAAAGATGCCTTATTTGTGGCTGAAACTTTAGCAACGTCCGGGAATATAACCCCATTTGACATATTTTGCAAGAATATGAAGTTATTTTTAATAAAAAATCATTTTTTTGCAAAACTTGGCAAAACGGTACCCCCCCACCAATTCTGATATTGCCTCACCCAAAGGGGAGAGTTTTTTTGACAGGAGAACTGGAAGGGGAGGCTGGGAGGGGGAAATGCAAAATTAAAAATGAAGAATGAAAAATTAAGGATGAAGGATGAAGAATGGGGAGAGGGAGATTAACCATATAGGACATGTAGGAAGTGTAGAGATATTCCATCGAAATCGCTACTTGCCTGCGCGCCGCGCGCAAGCAGGTCGGGATCGCTATCGTAATCGAAAATATGGCAAGGGTGATGCACCACTAATCTTCACTAATCCGACACTAATGGGGAAAAAAGGAGAATAGGGAGAGGGAGAAAGAAAAGCCACGAATTTTACGAATTGACACGAAAACGGGAAACTTTGAAAGAGT
>JAGYNC010000165.1 GCA_018400135.1 Victivallaceae bacterium | reverse complement strand
GTCGTAGCCTCGACCCCACCCAAAGAGTGAGCGGTTACGTTGAAAAACTTGAACAACAATCTTTTTTATCTGTTCCTGATGCGGAAATGATTGTTCAAAAATAACTGCGATCTATACAATTCGCGGCAAAATCCCTCCCCTATCCTGTAATCCTGTCTAAATTATCCCATTCCCGTGAGATTCAGGAAGTGTGTTTATCGATTTCTGCTTTAAACATGGCCAGCCCATCACCTTCTGAATAAGTGCCGATGACTTTGCCGTGTCGGAACAGAACAACCTTGCCTTTACCGCCGGCAATGCCGATATCAGCATCTTTGGCTTCGCCCGGACCATTAACCACGCACCCCATAACCGCGATTTTACGCAGATTGATTTTATTCCCCTCCGCCTTAATCGCCGCAATATGCGCTTCGACTTTGGCGGCCAGACTGATCAAATCAATTTCGGTACGACCACAGGTGGGACATGAAACAATCTCCGGCATGGCGCAGCGTAAACCGCAGCTTTCCAGAATGCGCACCGCGCACAACACCTCATCTACGGGATCACCGGTGAGACTCACCCGTATGGTATCGCCAATGCCATCAAGCAGCAACGCACCGATACCAACAGCTGATTTGACCACACCGCGAGCAGCGGTCCCAGCTTCTGTCACGCCAAGATGCAACGGATAGTCGGTTTCTCTGGCAAGCTGGCGGCAGGCCGCAACCATTATCGGCACGGTGGATGATTTAACTGATATTTTGATGTCGTTGAAGTTGAAATGTTCGAGCAAGCGGCACTGTTCCATAGCCGCGCGGCAGAGCGCCTCCGCCATAGCATCATCATGAGACAATCCCTGATCGCGAAGTTGTTTCATTAACCCCATCGGCAAGCTCCCTGAATTCGCGCCAACCCGAATTGGAATACCAGATTTTGCGGCGGCCTCAGCTACCGCGCGCACCCCTGTTGCATCACCAATATTACCGGGGTTAATTCTGACACCATGAACACCGGCACTAATTGAGTCCAAAGCCAGGCGGTAATCAAAGTGAATGTCCGCGATTATCGGCAACGGCATTGTCGCAAGGATGGCAGGGAGCGCTTTGACTGCGGCCTGATCCGGCACGGCCACTCTGACAATCTCGCATCCGGCAGCGGCCAGTCGCTTGATTTGTTCACAGGTTGCAACAGCATCACGAGTATCAGTGTTGGTCATCGACTGCACAGATACCGGGCTGCCGCCACCGATTAAAACCTTACCGACCCTGATTTTCCTTGAGATACGCCGCTGGATCATGGCCTACACTGCTCCATTATTTATGGTAACATCAAATCGAGGGGGGAATTTATCACACAGAGGCGCGGAGGCACAGAGGAAATTTTCAGCGGCCTGCGGCCGGTGAATTCTCCGTGTTCTTTGTGCCTTGGTGTGAGACCATCCCTTCTCCCTGTTTTTGCGTTATTCGTGAGGGAATTTATTCAGGTGCCGCCGCATCAGCCGCCGGGGTTGTCGCATTATCAGCGGAACTGACCGGCGCGTCAACCAGCCGCAGCACGTCATAATAAGTAACATAGAGCATCAGAGAAATCAACAGGAAAATAAAGATGAAGGTCAAAGCCTTGACCGCTCCTTCATGCAGTGGACGGCGAAAAACAAGCTCAAGTACAGCCAGTGTGATGTGTCCACCGTCCAGCACCGGCAGGGGCAACAAATTAAAAATTGCCAAAGCAAAAGAGATCATGGTCACAAAATAGATGCCGATCATGAAAGAACCGCGATAGACAGAAATAAAAATTGTTCTGCCTAATCCCAGCGGCCCACTCAGATTGCTGGGCTTAATCGTGCTTTTAGCCTCGGTAAGCTGCATTTTATTGCCCAGATAGACCCCGATCCCGCGCAGTGATTTATAACTCATGTCCAGAACATCAACAAACTGTTGCCACGGCGACGGATGATTGAGCATGGCTAACTGAACTCCAATAGTGTAATACTTGAAGTGATGAGCGGCCAACGTCTTTTCCAAAGTTTTATCACCGCGCTTGAGCGTCATAGTAAACGGTTCCCCCTTACGTTCCGCGAGGAATTCCATAAACTCTTCAGCGCTGGCAACACTTCTCCCGTCAACTTTCAGGATAACATCGCCCACCATTATACCTGCTTTGCCGGCGGGTAAACTTTCGACAACGTTGATTATCTCCAGTGGCGCCTTATCACTTCTATAGACGATCCCGATTTTATAGTCGTTCTGGGCGGTTTCGGGAATGGTTTCGTCTAGTACCGGAATAATGTTTTTAATTTCCACCAGCTCGCCGTCGCGATCAACGGTCATATTAATCGGTTTGCCATCGGAAGTATTAATCAAGTAGTGAAAATCAATAAATCCGGAAATCCGCACGCCATTAATTTTTATCGGAATATCTCCCTGCATGATGCCAGCCCGGGCAGCCGGAGAATCCTCTTCAGGATAGAGCGTAATCGGAATTCTGGCGGTAAAGAACGGCCATGCCAGTTTTTCGCGTCTGAGATTTTCCGGAGCATTGGGGTTCTCCTCCGGAACAAATGCAACCTCGAAAGTTTCATCGCCACGTTTAACATCGAATGTAACAGCATCAACGGAAAAAATAATCTGTTGAACAAACTCATTCCAGGTCTTGTAGAAAGTCTTATCATTGAGTTTGTAAATTCTATCATTTTCGCGCAACCCGGCGCGATACTCCGGGCCGGATTGATCGATGGAATCAACCACGATCTCGCGCATCTTGGGAGTGTCCTGAGGAATTCCGGCAAACCAGACGATACAGCCCAACGCCAACCCGAAAAGAATATTGAAACAAGGTCCGGCAAACGCGGTTATAATGCGGGCTACAGGCTTTGCGGGCGGAAGCTCTTTGCCATCCTCGGTTTTGGGAACGCCAGTGGTGTCGATTTGGGGCAAATCAACATAACCGCCGAAAGGCAACCAACCGAGGCGATAATCTACGCCGTTGATTTTCTTGCTCCAGGCCTTCTTAAACCCGAGCGAAAAAGCCACAATATGAAGGCCACACCATTTGGCCGCGAGAAAGTGTCCGAGCTCGTGAATAAAAACGCAAAAACCGCCGAAGAAAATCATAAACAACAACGCGCCGCCAATCTCAAGTCCCTTAATCAAATGTGTCAAGAAATCCATGTTGCTCCCATCTGGCGCATCGCGCCGAATTTATGTGTTTTAATTAGTGGCTAAAAACTTCCGGATTGGACTAATGCCAAAGCGGTTTCTCGCGCCCAGTGGTCGGCCTTCAGAACCGTTTCCAAATTATTTTGCTCTCGCGTCTGATGCGCGGCCATAACTTGTTTTATGATACTCCAGATAGCGGTAAACGCAACTTTTCCCCTGCTGAATTCTTCCACTGCAATCTCGTTGGCGGCATTCATTACCGCCGACATGGTGCCACCGTCGCGTAACGCTTCGTAGGCAAAATCTAGCGACGGAAAACGTTTACGATCCGGAATCTGAAAACTTAGTTGCGGATAATCTGCAAAATTCATCCTGGGAATTTCGCCCTGAAGGCGTTCCGGCCAGGTTATGGCATACTGGATCGGGTAACGCATGTCCGGATTGGACAGTTGCGCGATAATGGAACCGTCTATCAGTTCGATCATCGAGTGGACTACCGACTCCCGATGCACCACCACATCAATCTGCTCCGGGCGCAAATTAAACAAATAACCGGCCTCAACAATCTCCAACGCTTTGTTCATCATTGTGGCTGAATCAATTGTCACTTTGGGCCCCATGTCCCAGGTTGGATGCGCCAGGGCTTTTTTATAAGTGACTTGTTGCATTTCTTCATAAGAAAAGTCGCGAAAAGGACCGCCACTGGCAGTAAGAATGATTTTACCCAACTCGCTGCGGGAACGGTTAGCCAGGCACTGAAAAACCGCGCTATGTTCGCTGTCGATCGGAATTATATGAGACCCGCTCTCCCGTGCGGCCCGCATGACTAATTCGCCGGCCATCACCAGAATTTCCTTGCTGGCCAACGCGATATTCTTGCCAGCGCTAATCGCCGCCAGTACCGGGAGCAAACCGCCGGTGCCGACAATCGCGCAGAGCACCAGATCAACCTCCGGACGCGTCACCAGATCAATAACCGCCTGTTCGCCGCCGTGAGCGTGACAACCTGACGGAGCCAATGCCTTGAGTTCAGCAGCGCGAGCCGCGTCGGTAGTGATAATTTCCGGACACTGCAACAATGCGGCCTGTTGCGCCAGCCGTTCTAAATTATTACGAGCCACCATGCCGACCACTTGCAGGTGATCGCCCAGGTCATTGGCCACCTTCACCGCATTTTCACCGATGGAACCGGTGGCGCCAAGAATAACTATTCGCTTCAACCGCTTTTGATTGTGTTCGCCTGCCATCTATCTGCCTGCTCCGCGCTCTTTTGATTCGAGCATTAAGGTCACTGGACCATGATTCTTAATTTCTACCAACATATCAGCTCCGAATTCGCCGGTAGCCACCACAACACCATACTGTTCGATTCCCTTGATAAACGACTGATAAAGCGTGATAGCCTGCTCAGATGGAGCGGCCGCGGTAAAATCGGGACGTCGTCCCTTACGCGCATCACCATAAAGCGTAAACTGTGGAACAACCAATGCTCGTCCACCAACATCCAACAAAGAACAATTCATCTTATCCGCTTCATCCCGGAATATCCGCAATCTGACACATTTCTCTGCCAGATAATTGACATCTTCAGTAGTATCGCCATGAGCAACACCAAGAAAAATCACCAGTCCCGGCCCGATAGCGCCAATCTCTTGTTCAGCAACTTTGACTGATGCGGCGGTAACGCGTTGAATCAATGCCCGCATGCCAACCTCCGTCGACTCACAAATTTTAATTTCTTTTGTGAATCCCTTGTTTTCTTTGCGTTGTTGTTTGAAAAAATCACAAACAAATTAAAACCTCCCGTCAACCGAAAAGTATTGAAGATATTTTATTCGCGTAATATGCGGTTGAACATTCATTAGGAGTCGTAAAACAATTAACTATACAAATTGCGAGGAAGCCGACAATTTGATTTCAGGAAATCAGCCGGAGAAACTCGTTGCGGGTAGCGGACTCGGCACGAAAACTGCCCAACATTGAAGATGTTGTCATTATCGAATTCTGCTTTTCAACGCCGCGCATAATCATACATAAATGTTTGCCTTCCATAACTACACCGACACCCTCGGCGTCAATGCTGGTCAAAACGGTCTCAGCAATCTGCTTGGTCAAACGTTCCTGGAGTTGCAACCTCCGGGCGAACATATCGACGATCCGCGACAATTTACTGATCCCAAAAATTTTTTCCCGGGGTATATAGCCGATGTGACACTTGCCGAAAAAAGGCAACATATGATGTTCACACAAGCTGTAAAACTCAATATCCCTGATGATAATCATGTCATCAGATTCCGCTTCGAAAAAAGCGCCATTGACCACATCTTCGAGTTTTTGGCGATAACCCCGGGTGAGAAACATCAGACTCTTCTCAACCCGCTCCGGTGTACCCCGCAATCCTTCGCGTTCCGGGTCTTCACCCATTTTTATCAACATCTCTCTGACCGAATGTTCCATTACCTAATTGTCCCCCAGCAACACTTCAACTTCATTGTTCTGAACGCGCTTTGTACAGAAATGTCGACTGTGCCGACAACAACACGCGTAAACAATTAATATACTTCTAAACGCGGTTTGATGCAATCAATAAGCTGGAAAATCACTGCAAATGCGGGAAAGCAGGGTAATCGCTCACTCTTTCCTTTGGGACGGGGTCAATACTACACAGCCTCG
>JAGYNC010000164.1 GCA_018400135.1 Victivallaceae bacterium | reverse complement strand
CAGAATAATAAACCGAGCTAGATTCAATAGTGAAGAGCGACACTCCTTGAGTAAAAAACGGATTAACTGCTATATTGAAAAACCGTTTTTTCAAAACCTCAAGCATACGAATATAAATGGGGGTAATACATGCTAACGTCTCTGGACAGAGTTTTTGCATCTCTTCGGCTGGAAGTGCCGGACATGATTCCTTTTCACGCTTATGAGTCACCGGAACATGCCATTCGTCTGCTTGGTCACAGGGTGCACGAAATATATCTGGAGCCGGAACTGGTACCCCAGGCGATGGTCAACGCCGCTAAAAAATATAAGAATGATATCATCTATCTGCGTTACGGACCGTACGTTAATGAGAAACATGAAGCTATTGCCAATGGTGAAGGAATTTTGATAAAGAACCGGCAGACCGGAGCTATTGTCGGGCAAGTTTATACTGATACAAAGGAACTGATCCCTGTTGCGCTTCCGGAGCCGCCGGTTAAATCATTCAGTGATATCGATAATATTCCGGTAATGCCCTGGCGGGAAATCCTCGAGATGCCTGCAATAAAATCCCTCAAATCTTATTTTGATGAATTCAAAGGTCGGCGATTTATTTTTGGCTTTGCCGCCGGCCAGTCTGCTAATGCCTTAGACTCATGGCTCGGAACGGAGAATGCCATGATAGCTACATTTTCCGATCCAGGGCTCTGCCGGGCGGTGATGGAAAAAAAATTCGCAATACTGCAAGAAGAAATAATTGCTTACCACAAACTGGGGGTGGATGGCATATATACCGGAGATGCTTGTGCTTCGTGCAGTTTTTTTTCACCGCAAACTTACCGTGAACTGTTTTTTGAATATCAAAAGAAATCTATAGATTTTGTTCATGAAAAAGGGATGAAAGCCTTGTTGCACATTTGCGGCAGGGTCAGTCCCATTCTGGAAGATATGGCCGCAAGTGGAGCGGATGTAATTGAATCACTGGATGCGTTTTCTTCCGGCGGTGACATTGAATTGGCAGACGCCAAAAGGCGAGTCGGTTCACAGGTGTGCTTGAAAGGAAATATTGACGCCGTTCACGTTATTATGCAGCAATCTCCTGAAAAAATTTATGAAAGTTGTATGCAGTCATTGCGTGATGCCGGCCCCGAAGGATATATTCTCTCAACCGAACAAATAACCCGTGACACACCTGGCGAGAATGTTTTTGCTATGATACAGGCCCGCGATGACTACAGTGCGAAAATGAAAAGGTAAAGAAAAATGGTTCAGAAACCAGTATTTAAAAATGTCGACATCGCCCCCAAGGAGGTTATAGCCGCTGATTCAACTCAGTTCAGCATTTTTGCCGAGATCGGCCCGGGTTACACCAGTGAAAAGTCACGATTGGTCTATGATTTTTCCGCTACCCTCGGAACTTCATGTCCGTCACGATTCATAAACGAAGACAGCGGCTATGTGGAAGTTTACATGAGTAATCCAGATGCGAAGTACAATGTGCGAATTTGGGATATCGATTTTCAACGCTATGTAGATAGGGCAAACAGACCATCACGCGAGGCTTCGCGAATGGTAGTGGTTGATATCGACGGAAAACTTGAAGAAAGTGATACTATCGAGCTTCGGTGGGGAGAAACTTATGGAGGTTTCGGTACTGGAGCAAAGGTAACCAGCGTGGTTCCGCGCCCGGAATATTATTGTCCAGTCAACATAAGATATTTTGCCGATCAGAAAGCAGGTATTCCTGATCAGGGTAGGTCTTTTGAAGGCTATGAGCGTCCAGAGCCAGATTATGAGATCGAATTAAAATATAAAGTAATTCCGCGTCAATTGAATCACGCAAGATTGATCCGCAAAGTTGACAAAGCCCTTTTGATTCCGCATGACCTGTTTTGGAACATCGCAGAAATAGACGATCTAGGGGAGTTGGTGGAAGCAGATGTAAAACCGGTGAAAAACGATCAGGGAATTTTTGAATATGCCGACAAAAATATCCAAGTAAAACCTAAACTTGCCAGGTTTACTGAAACCCCGCCAATGGATAATGTTTTTGAGGGAATGAACCTTTACTGGGGTGATGTCCATACCCATTCAAAACTATCTTATGATTGCCTCCAGAGATCGCGGATGAACATGTCGCCATTGGAACTTGCGTTTTTTGCCCGCGACCGCGCGGGACTGGATTTCTTTTCCGTCACTGACCATCATTGCCCTGGAAACAATGAACTCTTTAAGCATATTCAGCTTTCAGAATCTGATTGGAAAGAAATCATGGAGGCAGTGGAAAACGTTGACAAGCCAGGCGAATTTACCATGATCCCCGGAATTGAGATGAGATGTTCGCGGGGCGATACCGTGGTATTAATGAATTGGAAAGTGGATTTCCGGGAAATCTACAATCCAGAATTGTCAGACATCAGGAAATTCTGGGAGTTATGGCATGGTAAAGACTTTTTTACTATCCCGCATTTTCATTCTTGCGGAAGCCTCACGGAAGGAGAGTGGTGGAGTCCCGATGATCTCAATTTGGAACCCGTGATGGAGATATTTTCCGACCATGGCAGTTACGAAAGGGAAGATACAGAAGAAAACGGTCGCGCTGCAAGTAAGCTTTTCCGCAAGGATCGCTGTGGCATTTATTTTCTGAACAACGGCTACAAAATGGGATTTACGGCCCATTCAGATGATCATAAAGGTCATGTTGGTGTTAATGGGGTTACGGCAGTCTTCTCGGAGAGCCTTGATCGGGATTCCATTTTCGACGCCTATCGCAACCGTAGAGTATATGGTACCAGTAACGCGCGTATCCGTCTAGTATTTGCTGCTAATGGAAAACTGATGGGATCTGAACTACCGGATACTTCCGATAAGGAATTGTTTATCAGTGTTGCCGGGGAAAACCGGCTAAAAAAAGTTGATTTGTTCCGAAACGGTGATTTGTATAGACGTTTTATTCCGGACGGTAAAAATTTTCATACCGTGATAAAGGCAAAAGACACTGGGCCGGACAACTGGTACGTGAGAGTTACTCAAATTGACAATCATCTTGCGTTTTCCAGTCCGGTCTGGTTTGAATGAATTCAATTTTTTCAAAAACTAAATTATATGAATAATTTCAAGAAAGATAAAAATAATGTATTCAAAAACACAGGAAAATATTTATGAATTCCCATTTCCGCGTAAACGTCCTCACGCCGGAATTCCACTGGGCAACGGGGTTTTCGGAGTGCTGGTATGGGGAGAAGATTCAACACTTAACATAACCGTATCGCGCAATGATTTCTGGGATCACCGCAACGGTCAGTATTTGAGAAATAACGGCATCAGCTACCGGAAAATAGTCGATGCCTATTACGCCGGGGACTTCGACGGCGTGAAGGAACTCTATAAATCATGTTTGGAAATCAAGGATTTTGAGAGACCATCCACCTTGCTGCCTTGCGGACGTTTTGAATTGAAACTTAAAGAGGGCGAACAACTTGCCGGCACCGCGCTGGATATCCGTCACGGCAGGCTTGCGATCATTCTGGCTTCCGGCCGCAAACTGGAGATGACCCTGAATATGCGCACGGATGTTCTGAATATCCGCGACTTGGATATGACGATTGAAACCGTAATCGCACACCCGTCCTGGGACTTTGAAACCGCAAGAGTTGAGATGCGGGAACGCTTGATGGAGGAACCCTTCCGGATTAACACTAGTGACTCTCGCGGATGGATTCAGTCCTGTCCGTCGAATAAAAGCTTAGCAGTCATTTGCCGGATTAAACCGGACTGTTTACTGATATGTCCTGCATTGGGTGAAGACGACAGCCAGGCGCTGGACAACGCAAGAAAAACGCTTTCCGAATACGATTCAGACCAGGAGGAGTTTGATGCCGGCAACAATGAATTCTGGACTAACTACTGGAGTGATCTACCGGAAATATCCATACCCGAAAAGTTCTTAAATGACTTCACTCCTTTTGCCTTTTATAAATTTGCCTGTGCCGCTAATCCATATGCGGCCAAACCTGCCCCTCTCCAAGGTCCCTGGATTGAAGAATTTAAATTCCCTCCGTGGGGAGGCGATTATACGATCAATGTCAATATTGAACAAATCTATACGCTGGCTTTTTCTATCGGCAAGTATGAATTCCTTGAACCCCTGTTCAGGATGCTGGAATCTGACGAATTTAAGAAGGTTATGACCGAAAACGCCAGGACCATGTTCGGGATAGACGACGGTTATATGCTTACTCATTCCATAAACGATCACGGCATGCATTGCCAGAACGGTTTTTCAACTCACAGCGCCCTTGATCATGGCGCTGCCGCCTGGATGGGGCAGTTATACTGGCTGTACTATAAATATACCGGCGACCTGAAGTTCCTCGAACAAAGAGCTTATCCTTTCATGTACCGGACCTTGCGCGTCTATGAAGAAATGCTTGAGGAATATGAAGGAGGGCTCTCACTCCCATTTGCTCCGTCTCCGGAATATGGCGTTACCGCCGCGATCTTTGGCCGTAATCAACGGGGAGTACAAGAAGGACGCGATTCGTCATTTCAACTGGCCGCTATCCACATGCTGACCGATGCATTACTTGAAGCGTCCGAAGCACTTGGCAAAGAACCCCGTCCGGTGTGGCGCAATATCAAAGAACGTCTTCCGGATTATTGTTTATACGATAGCTGCGGAGAAAAACGCATAGCCCTCTGGGAAGGGCAGGATTTGTCGATCTGTCACCGGCATCATTCTCATCTGGCATGTATCTATCCGTTTAATACGCTTAAGGACAAAAGTAAAACTGAAGCGACCGTTATCAACAATACCATAGACCACTGGATAGAAATGGGTATGGGTTCCTGGAGCGAATGGTGTATGCCGTGGGCGGCGATAATCCAAACTAGGATGGGCTTCTCGGAAGCGCCGGAACTGCTGCTCAAAATCTGGGAGAAACTTTTTGTCAATGAAACTCTGACTAGTGTCTATTTGCCTAAATTCAGAGGGATAACCGCACACCGCAAGAAAGATATTCCCGTGCCGAGAGAAGAAAACGAGATCATGCAACTCGAAGGAACAATGGCGGCTGCTACTGCGGTATGCGAAATGCTGGCGCATCAACATGGCGACACAGTCTATTTGTTCAAAGGCATTCCGGAGAGTTGGCAGGACGTGTCATTTAAAAATATCCGTTTGCCGGGAGGCTTCAGTACAAGCGCCGAAAAGAAATCAGGAAAGATAATATCGGTGAGAGTAAAAAGTACATTGGGAAACATACTGAAAATAAAACTCGGGGAACAAACCGAAATATTCGAGTTTACTGAAAACGAAGAAAAAATACTGATTTAAAAAGGAAATTTTTCACAATAACATTTTAATCTGAACTTTGCCTGATTTTTTTCATAAGGGATCATGCGGTCATGCGAAAGATTGTCGAACAAATGAATTTAACGGCGGGGATGACCATTTCGGGGCATCCCCTATTAAAAATCCCGGGCTTCAATTCGGCGGCAATCTACCGCCGGACATCGGTGGAAGCAAATGCGTTTGATCTTCGGGTGGGATGGAGCCGCGTGGGAGCGGTTTCGGAATACAGAGCATAATTCCACGCCGTCGAGGCGGCGAAACAACAGAGGTCAAAATGGTTTTCAACGGCCAGTTCGTTGCGGCACTGGGAATCAAGCACGCCGATTTCGTGCTCGAGTTCCTTGAATTCGCTCTCGATTTTCCACCGTGCCGAATAGTATTCGATGCACTGTTCGGCGGGAAGGGAAAGATCGGTCGTTATTATCAGCGGGAAGACGTTTTCCCTGCGGTAGATGAAAACTATTTTGATGAAGTTGTAGAATTTCTTCCGGGATATCCCGCTCGGTGCCAGAAGCCCGGAGAATCTTTTGAAAATAC
>JAGYNC010000163.1 GCA_018400135.1 Victivallaceae bacterium | reverse complement strand
ATTGCTAAGCTACACCATATAATAACTCACCTTGTAACCCCTCACTCTTTGGGTGGGGTTGAGGCTACGACACCCGAGGAGGAACGACGAGGCTGTGTAGTATTGACCCCGAACCAAGAGAGTGAGACCTTACCTCGCCTTTCGGAATTCAGAAATGTGAGTTATTATATGGTTACATAGAAAAATGTTCTGTCAGTTTTGACACGGATTCGGGTTAATCCTCGAGGGGAATAACCTCGTGCCAGTTGATTGACACCGCTGATATTTCCAGACCAACCGATTCTCCTCCGATGGCAAGTATTCCTTCGCGAACCATAGATTTGCTGGTTTTAACTTCGCCGACAAGTTTCCGGTTGATTTCCCAACGAATGTGACCGGGTTTTACGTAAATCCGGAAATTGTAAGGCCAATCATTCTGAAGCTTGGTGCTGCCGGGTAAAATGTGTACTTTCCCATCGAGATAGAGAGAACAGCCGGTTGTATCCATAACGCCGACAACTCCAGCTTTTGGAGGAAAGGATGTGGACAAATCAGTATTCATGCACCAAATGAGTTGTTTTCCTTCATGCGCGGTAGCGGTAAACTCTAATTCTTCGGCTGGAACTATACTTCGGAATACCGCCAGAGCTGGCTTGCCCGACGGAACCAGTAACACATTACCACGTTCAGGAATCAATGATTCCGGAGTGCCAAACTCCCGCCACCACCGGAAATCGCCGGTTTTGGCAAAATCCAGAGATAATTCAACAAAACGTTTCGCTGGTTCCGGTTCCCGGGTTTGCGCGAGCTTGTCGCGATCTTGTAAATATTCAGTTTCATTTTTGAGCGGGGCTAGTGGTCTGTTCCCAATGTCAGCCGGGGGTTGCCAGCCAACCAGTCGTGCCAACATAAACCAGAAAGCACGTGCTTTTAGCGCCGCATTTAGCGGTTCAGTATGAGTTGCCCGTTGTGGTAGAGCTAAAACAAGATGCGCATTTTCTTTTATCCATTCCCTGGCCCAGTTGCCATGACGTTTGCCTTCAATGTAATCGCAGGAAGAATGCCCTGACAGTTTATTATAATTGATTTTCCCATCAGGATCATAAGTTTCAATGTCCGCAAAATCATAAAGAATTTTTCCATTGTGCCGGCAAAATTCCCGAATCTGTTCGTTGCGACGGTGTAAATTACCCAACTCTCCTGTGCCATTAAGACGTCCGGTGGTATAAACGAATTTAACTTCTGGAAATTCACTCTCCAGTTTCTCCATCTCTTGAAGATATGTAGCAATATCATCAACTTCAGCATTAGCAACCTGGTCGCCCCAAAGCCAAATTACCAGATTGCGATCATCGCCACGCCCGTTGAGAAGTTTGCGAGTTCTACCAATCCATGCACGTCGATCCGGGGTTCCCAAATCTCCCGGTGGTGATCTATCCCAAAACGAAAGGGCATTACCTCGTCCACTCCAGTTGTAAGAAAACAATGACAAGTTGCGAGTTTTGAGCGCGTTCATGCCCTGAATTATTTGTTCGCCAACTCCACCGTGGGCAAATGCCACTTTCAGTTGTTTTTTGGCGAGATCGATGTACTCGGGCGGCACGTAGGAGAGTCTTGTTGAGGTGTGATTAATCATAATGGGTTCAGCAAGACCCGACAGTAGAAACGCGTTTACGCATAAGAATAAAAATAATTTCCAAAACATTCCGGCTCTCCTCGTTTTTTCCATTGCTCTGGCAACATCAGGATTTCGTCGCAAGGCAACAGTAGTTGTGTATTACCTGGATTCGCGATAAATTCAGCGCGGCATCGTCCTGCCTTGCAACATAAAATGCAAGCTTGCCCCGCAATAACGGGGGACTACTCAGCTTGAAACGGAGCAAGCTGCAAGTTTATCCCGCTTTGCGGGATTTACCGCAATGAATTTTTCAATTCGTTAATTATTAATACGACGGAAAAATTGTCTAAAATCTTCAAATTGCCGATTCTTATCCATGTTCTCTTCCATCAGAAGACGGGCACGATGTCCCATTTTCTCACAGGAGACCGGATCAGTCCAGACTTGTTCAACAGCATCGGCAAACTGCTCGACATTTCCAGGGTCTGTGAGGAATCCGGTTTCGCCGTCAAAAACCACTTCGGGAATGCCGGCAAGACGTGTGGCAATAACCGGTGTTTTCATTGACATAGCCTCAAGTAGCACATTTGGCAGTCCCTCCTTATACAAACTCGGGAAAGCTAATATATCAATTCGGTCATAAACATAATTAGGTTCGGTGGTAAACGGGAAGAATGCTACGTGCTGTTCAAGTTCATAGACCGAAACAACTGCTCTCAGCATTTTTTCGTCTGGCCCTTCTCCAACTATCATAACTTGAATACGCGGCAACTTCCCGGCATCAAGCAACCGCCTGACGGCCTGCAATAAAATAATGTGTCCTTTCCGATTTTCAATTGCTCCAATCACACCGATAATTGGAGCAGCGTTTTGCGGCAGGGGATAGCGTTTAACTGCTTCTGTTCTGCTGGTGGAAGAAGAGCTGAACCGATTTATCTCTGTTCCCTGATATATCAATGAGGTCTTTTCTGCCGGAATTTTATATTCCTTAATCAAATAGTCGCGGGTAAAATTGGTGATGCAGATGACATGGGTGTTTACGCTTGGGTCCGGCAGATAGTATTCGCGCTTATACCAGGGGACGATAGAACCGGTTTTAGGCAAGAGAACAGTTTTAATGCCACTTTCGCGGATGCATTCTGCGGCAAACATTACGCAGTGAAAACCATTGCGTGGCGGATGCACTGTGGTAATGGCCACGTCGCAAGGTTCAAGAGCTTCCAACCAGTTTTTCTTATACGACTCAGAATTAATCGCGATTTCATCAAAGTCGTAGGTAATAACTCTGGCTCCAGCTTCGCGACACGCATCTGCCACAAAAGTATCTGCAGGCGCCAATAGCGTAACCGTTTCTCCGTGAGACAACAGAAACCTGGTTGCTTCGGCCACCCATATCTGGGTTCCTCCGCGCAACGGCGTGTCTTCAATAAAGCCAATGTGCATATTTGTTTCCTCCGGTTGCGATTGCTATTTCGGTAATCTTGATGTATTTTTCGGTAATGACTTTTTCTGTTGTTGTCACGAGTAAAACGCGTTCGCAAGCCGATACAACATTATTTTGTTACCTTGTGCTTAAAGATAGCTCTTTTTCATAATTTTTCAACCGAAAGGAATATATACGTGAAAATTGTTGCGGATCAAAAAATCCCTTTTTTGAAGGGAGTTCTGGAACCTTTCGCGGACGTAGCCTATCTGCCCGGCGGTCAAATTACCGCCAAAGATGTACGGAATGCTGACGCCATTATCATCCGCACCCGCACTGCCTGCAATACCGAACTACTGAAGAGTTCAAGCGTGAAGATGATAGCTTCGGCAACGATCGGATTTGACCATATTGATGTGTCCTATTTAAAATCACGCGGTATCAAGTGGACTAACGCGCCGGGTTGTAACGCGTCTTCTGTGGCACAGTACATTGCTTCGGTTCTGGTAAATCTGGCGTCACAACACCAGTTCCAACTACGGAATCTTACCTTGGGCGTGGTTGGGGCAGGCAATGTGGGCGCCAAAGTGGCACAGGTCGGTTCTGCCTTGGGAATGAGAGTATTACTGAATGATCCGCCCAGAGGAGACAAGGAAGGCACCGCAGAATTTGTTGCCTTACCGCAATTGCTTACGGAAGCAGATGTCATCACTTTTCATGTGCCGTTGCAAAAAAATGGCAAATATCCCACGTTTCACCTGGCAGACGCAGCACTATTCTCAGAGATGAAAACTTCGGCCCTCCTTATTAACTCTTCGCGCGGAGCAGTCTGCGATAATATGGCATTAAAGGATGCATTGCGCGACCGACAAATCAAGGGCGCTGTGCTTGATGTCTGGGAAAAGGAACCCGATCTTGATCGGGAATTGTTGAATTTAGTGGATTTGGGCACACCACATATTGCCGGCTACTCGCTTGATGGCAAGGCTAATGGGACGGCAATGAGCGTCAACGCAGTTGCCACCGCTTTTAATGTCCCGTTGCAAAACTGGTATCCCCGGGATATTCCCTTACCAGCGTCGCCCCATATCCAATTAAATCTTGGTGATTCCCCGGAACAGCAGGTACGCGCGGCGATCAATGCTTCTTATGATATTCGACAGGATAGTAAACGGCTCAATGGGTACCCGGAATTATTTGAGTCACAACGGGAAAACTACCCGTTGCGACGTGAATTCCCCACATTTTACGTCACTGGGGCTCATCCGGTAGCACGGGCGATTTTAGGTAAAATCGGTTTCCGGATTTAAGCATTTTGTGTTACTCGGTGTGATTTTATTTTTTGTAATTACCGGGCGGCTCCCGACCGTTTTTGAATTGGATTAGATAAGACAAATAATCCGGCATTTCCGATAAAAGATGGAGATAGTCTATGTACAATGCGATAATTTGCCGTTACCATGAGATTGCGATCAAGGGCGGCAACCGAAACATGTTTGAAAATCGGATGATCGATAGTCTTTATCGTTTATTGAAACAGGTTGATGATATCAAAATTTCACGAATACGAGGACGTATTTGGATCGAACACTGTGATCGTCGAATGTTCTCACTTGAAGAATTGTCAACAATCCAAAATAACCTGAAATTGGCGTTTGGTTTGGAATCATTCTCGCCGGTAATTATGTGTGAGCCGAACCCTGAAACTCTGAAAAAAGTGGTGGCAAACTCCTGTTCCCTGTTTTTTGAACGTGCCTTTGCCTCGCGTCAAACCGTTTCCTTCCGAATACGCGCGCGCCGCAGCGATAAGCGATTCGCCTTACGTTCCAGTGAACTGGAAATAGCCTTGGCCGATGTCATTGGAACTAAATTCGAATCATCCCGCCTGGAGGTAAATCTTGACCATGCGGATGTTACCGTCTGGTGTGAAGTTAGAGAAGAATTTGCTTTTGTTTACTACAAAGTTTTTCGCGCGCCGGGAGGATTGCCGGCAGGCTGCAACGCACCGGTATTGGCTTTGTTATCCGGCGGCATTGACTCTCCGGTGGCCTGCCTGCAAATCATAAAACGGGGTTGTCGCGTTGACTTTATTACATTCCACAGTTTTCCTTACACGCCACAGGAGACCGTTGATAAAGTCAAACGCATAGCAACAATTCTTAATCATTATCAGCAACCGGGTAAACTTTTCGTGTGCAACCTGTCAGAAATACAGAAATTGATCAGAGATCGATGTGATCCACGGATGCGCACCGTTCTCTACCGACGCATGATGTTCAGAATTGCCCAGACTGTCGCGGAAAAAAATAGTCGGCAGGCATTGGTTACTGGCGAATCCGTTGGTCAGGTTGCCAGCCAGACCATTACGAACCTTGCAACCATTAGCCGGGCAAGTGATATGCTGGTGTTGCGTCCACTCGCGGGAATGGATAAGAATGAGACCATTGACGCGGCGAGACAATTTGGTACGTTTGAAATTGCCAAAGAACAAGTCCCTGATAGCTGTACAGTTTTCGCTCCGTCTAACCCCGCGACCGCTGTTCCGTTACAAAAAATTTTAAAAGAAGAGTGCAAAATTTCTGAGTATCCGGAGTTGTTGCAAGATATCATCAACAAAATAGAAATTGCGATTTGTGTTGACCTCTAGTGCCTGGCCGAAAATAAGCCAAGTCGTTTGTCGGTAATTGTTTAGCTCGTAACATCGCGTTGAAGTTCATCGCGGCGTTCCCGTTTTTTTATTTTCGGCCATCCACATGCCCACTAAAAATAGTGGGCTGGAGACAAGAAAAAATAATCATAACAGCTTGAAAATTAGCGAAGTTATCCTATATTGCAAGAGTTGTAGTTCAATCGGTGC
>JAGYNC010000162.1 GCA_018400135.1 Victivallaceae bacterium | reverse complement strand
TCTATTTACGATGCCATGGTAAGATTGGCACAAGATTTTGCGATGCGAGCTCCACTAGTTGACGGGCAAGGAAACTTTGGCAGTATTGACGGCGATTCCCCGGCAGCCTATCGTTATACCGAAGCACGCCTGGAAAGATTAGCTGAAGAGTTGCTGATCGATATCGAAAAAGATACCATCGACATGGTCCCGACTTTTGATGAATCCTCTTTGGAACCAACGGTACTGCCGGCCCGCTTCCCCCAATTGTTGGTAAACGGCACCACTGGCATCGGGGTCGGTATGGCTACCAATATTCCTCCTCACAACCTCAGTGAAGTGATAAACGCCACCATCTGTCTGCTGGAAAATCCGGCAGTTTCTGTCGATGAATTAATGGAGCATCTTCCCGGGCCCGACTTCCCAACCGGAGCAATTATTCGGGGAATTAGTAATATCCGTCGCTTCTATTTAACCGGCAAGGGTGGGGTGCGAGTCCGTTCACGCACAGAAATTATTGAAAACGAGAACGGTCGCGAACAGATTGTCATTACCGAAATACCTTATGCGGTCAACAAAGAACATACCGTAAAAAAAATAGCTGAGCTGGTAAATGAGAAAAAAATTGTCGGCATCTCCGGCCTGCGGGACGAATCCAGTCGCCGCACGGGAATTAGAATAGTTGTCGACGTCAAACGTGGCTCCATGGCTAACATAGTTCTCAATCAGCTTTATGCCCATACCCAGCTGGAAACTTCTTATGGCTGCACTATGCTAGTGGTTGATCATAATAGACCACGTGTAATGAATCTGCCGCAGGTTTTACAGGCTTATATTGACCACCGCATGGAAGTTATCATTCGCCGAACCGTATTCGAACTGAATAAAGCCGAAGCGCGAGCTCATATTCTCGCCGGATTTTTGAAGGCTTTGGATAATATCGACGAAGTAGTAAAGATGATCCGCGCATCCAGATCTCGCCAGGATGCGGCAATTGCGTTAAGTGAACGCTTCGAACTTTCGGATCCACAAACCAACGCCATTCTCGAAATGCGTCTACATCAATTGACCAGCATGGCAATGGAAGACGTTCAACGTGAATACGAGGAACTGCAAACGCAAATCATTTATTTAAAATCAGTACTTGACAATCGAGACATGCGTCTGGGAATTATTAAAGATGAACTGATTGAAGTAAGGGACAAACACGCCAACGCAAGACGGACAGAAATCACCATGGATGAAAGCGATCTGAACATTGCTGAGCTGATTGCCCGCCATAGCTGTGTTATTACCGTTTCAAGTACAGGATACATCAAGCGAACACCGGCTGATACTTATCGGACCCAACATCGGGGCGGCAAGGGAATTATCGGTATGGAAACCAAAGACGAAGATTTTGTGGAACACCTGTTTAATGCTGACAGTCATGATCTGATTTTCTTCTTCACCGACAAAGGATTCATGTACTGGTTGAATGTCTACGAAATTCCCGAGGGTTCCCGTATTTCCAAGGGCAAGGCCATCGTTAATATGATAAAAATTGAACCTGGCGAAAAAATAAAGGCCATGCTGACGGTTAGTCGTGAAGAAATAGAACAGGACAATAAGTTCATTATAATGTGCGCTCGTAGCGGCTACATTAAAAAAACTGCCCTGTCAGCTTTCAAAAATCTCCGCCGCGTTGGTATCCGCGCCCTGGTTATTGAGGAAAATGATGATCTGATTGGTGCGGAAATATGTAAAAATGGCAATGAAATTATTCTTTCAACCAGATTGGGCATGGCCTGTCGTTTCGATCAGAATGACCAGCGGATTCGACCCATGGGACGTACAGCACGAGGCGTTACCGGCATGCGCTTTAAGTTGGATAGTGATGAAATTGTCGGCATGGAAGTAATCAGAGAACATCTGGACGATCTGGCTCCTGATGCCGGCATAGATGAAGAACTTAACGCAGGTGGTCCCGAATTACTGGTGGTTACCGAACACGGTATGGGAAAACGCAGCTTCGTCCGCACCTATCGTAAAACCAATCGCGGCGCCAAGGGGGTTGTCAGTATCCGTTTGCGTGATCACGACGCGGTTGTGGCTGCTCTTCAAATTAATGCGGGCGATGAACTAATGTTGACCACTGAACGAGGACAATTAGTCCGCATCCCCGGAGATGAAATACGAACCATCGGACGCGCTTCGCGTGGCGTTCGCATCATGAATCTTAAGCAGGACGATCGCATCACCGGCGTTTCAAAGATTGTTGAAGTTGAAGTTGATAATGATGATAACAAAAATAATTCGAACACTGAGACGCATTCCGCTGACACTGATGCGGAGGATTCCGGAACCCCGGTTACAGCATCTCCTTCAGATGAAAAACAGCAATAAGGCAGACTTTAACAACAACTCAGCTCAAAAACGAAGCATGATGAAAAATAATTTTTGCAATATCATACCATAATGCAGGTCATGTGCTCAAATTTAAAAAACATTCTAATACCTCCGAACAATTGGCCACAGTTAATGGGTATTGTCAATGTTACCCCTGATTCTTTCAGCGACGGTGGCGATTTTTTCTCCAGAGAACAAGCCGTAACGCACTGCTGTAAACTGGTAGACGATGGCGCAGATATTATTGATATTGGCGGTGAATCAACACGACCCGGAGCTGATGATATATCGGTAGATGAAGAGATAAGACGCGTCGTTCCGGTGATTGAAGAATTTAAGAAAATTAAACCCGAAACAATCATCAGTATTGATACTCGAAAGTCTAAAGTTGCCGCCGCCGCTATTGAGGTCGGCGCTAACATAATCAACGATGTTAGCGGCCTGAAATATTCACCCGACATGGCTGTGCTCGCAGCTTCAACCAACGTCAGGTTGATTATTATGCATATGCGTGGAACCCCAAAGGAAATGCAGCGGGCACATCATCTGAATTATCACGGCATAACTGAAGAAATCAAAAACTTTTTACTGAATTCAGCGCAAAAAGCTCTTGAATGTGGCGTTAAACGAGAAAATATTGTTATTGATCCGGGCCTTGGTTTTGCCAAAACAAGCGAGCAGAACTTTCAAGTCATGGGAGAGCTGCCACGTCTGCTGGAAGCTGGCTATCCATTGTTGCTTGGCCCATCCCGAAAGTCCTTTGTCGGAACTGCCACTAACCAAAACGACCCGCAAAACCGGATCGCTGGAACTATCGGGATAGTTATCTATCTGGCAGCAATGCAGGTTGATATCATAAGAGTACATGATGTGCGACAGATTAAAGACGCGTTAACTGCATTCAAAAAGTGTGTTGACGCATATAGCCAATTTGGAGATAAAACGGATTAAAGTTGAGATAAGGGCAATATGATGCATAACCTGATATTCTATCTACAATACAGCATGACTTATTTGCGACCGGCGTTAGAAATAATCATACTGGCATTTCTGATCTATAAAATTCTATATTATATGCGCGATACCAGAGGGTCGAACGTCCTTGCCGGATTGGCCATTCTGCTGATGCTGCTTACCACAGTTTCCGATCTACTGCGATTTGAAATTATCAGCTGGCTACTTAATGGCTTATGGGCGTTGCTGGCAACTGCCATAATTGTTATATTTCAGCCTGAACTACGCCGTGCATTCGCCCACCTGGGCAGTGCCCCTTTTCAATATAAAAACCGCAAAAAAGAAGCAATCACCGAAGTAGTTACCGCAGTTGTGAATATGTCCAAACGTAAAATTGGCGCAATTATCGTCATGGAACGCAAAATTGGCATGCGAGCAATCGTTGAAGATGCCATAAAACTTGATATTAAGCTTAATTCGCTGATTATTGAATCTATTTTTTTTCCAAATTCGCCACTGCATGATGGCGCTGTCGTAATTAAAAATAATAGAATTATTGCCGCACACGCTATCCTTCCTTTATCCCGCAATGATACGATTGCCAGATCGCTGGGCACCAGACATCGGGCAGCAGTCGGAATTACCGAGGAAACGGATGCCGTGGTGGTTGTCGTTTCCGAAGAAACCGGTGCTGTCAGCATTGCCTGTCGGGGCAACATTCGGAGAAATATAAAAGAAGATAAATTATTGCGCTACCTTACCGGATTGTTGATCACAGAAAACAAAGAGTCTTTTTCGGATATTTTTGAAACTCTTGAAAATGACAAAAATTTGACCGGTTTTACCAATGGTGAGGAATAATAACTATGACAAATCAGGAATATCAACACAATTCGCCTGAAAATTCTTTCATTCGCTGGATCCCACATTTTATAAAGCATGATTTTTGGAGAAAAGCGATTGCCCTGTTTTTCGCTTTCCTCATCTACTTTATCGTAACGGTAAAAATCGGACAGGAACGCAAAATAAATAATGTGCCGGTGGAACTTGAATTACCGTCAACGTTGGCATACATGGACAAAAAAGCACTACAAGTCAGCGTGACACTGAAAGGAAGTAATCAAAAACTCAATAAAGTTACTGCCTCCTCCATGAAAATTCGGGTACCAGTCAACGAAAATCTTTTTAATCCCGGAATTCCTTACACTGTCCGCCTGAACCACCAACATATAACGCTCCCTTTCGGTATAAGTGTTGTTGATATTGAACCACGCGAATTAACTTTAAATCTGGACAGAAAGGTGACAACAAGAGTACCGATCAGTGCGCGCTTTGATTCTGAAAACAAACTACGCAAGGATTATGCTATTGGCCAGGTAAGATTCAACCCGTCAGAAGTGTTCATAAGCGGGCCGGAAACAATTATCAAAGAAATTAATTCGGTTCAAACTTTGCCGATCCCTTTGGATAATCTGGTTACAGACAGTTTTGAATATCGCGCAGACGTTACGGCCCAGGATGGTGTTGTTGTTTCGCCGGATGTGGTTAATGCCCGCGTAGAAATTGTTCGCAGGTACGCTGCTCGAGTGTTCAAGTCTATCCCCATCAGATTACTCGCTTCAACTGAACACCAAGCAAAAGCTACTGTAGAATTGGTTTCTTCTCCCAACGTGGAAGTGACACTGAAAGGACCACAAAGCACCCTGGCGCTGATGCGTCCATCCGCAATAAAACCTTATGTCGATGCATCTGCGTTTGAAGAAGCCGGCACATATTCTGTTGACGTTACCTGTTGGCTTGACGCAGTTGGAGACATTACGGTCACTGGTATCTACCCGGCAAAAGTTCAAATCAAAGTAAATACCGTTAATTAGTGCCTGAACGAAAAAAGGCTTTTTCGTCGGCACTAATTAAAAGTGCGCCATTCTGGCGCACCAGTTTTTTTGTTTTTTTTGCAAAAAACACTGTCGCGCGATGCAATACGATCGAATCAGGCGAATTTCGCGAAATTCCGGACACAATTCGCCTGTCGTCGCTATAACATCTTTGTTATCAACAAGATAGCTGGTTATCTATGCCGCTTGGACAACGCATTTGCGTGCCAAGGCGTCCCTGATACTTCGGGATCGTTTTTCGTATTCCCGTTCTTTCGCCTGCAATACCGCCCCCAGTTTTTGCAGATTGCGTCCCAGAATCGCCATTGATACATAACGGCGAAAGCCCCGTTCTCCGCGATCCGGACAGCGGTCGAGGCCGTGATTTTCCAGAGCATTGATTGCGGACTCCACGGCGGAATGCTGTTTTCTGCCGCGCCCGAATTCCGGACTTGTTTCCCGTTCCTTGTCCTTGCGCGACAACTTTCCTTTCGAAGTTTTTAAAAATTTCCTTATTGTGCATCAATTAAACTACAGCTATTACAATATAGGATAACTTCGCTTATTTTCAAGCAGTTATGATTATTTTTTTTGTCTCCAACCCACTATTTTTAGTGGGCATGTGGATGGTTGAAAATAAAAACATCGGGAACGCCGCGATGAACTTCAACGCGATGTTGCGAGCCAA
>JAGYNC010000161.1 GCA_018400135.1 Victivallaceae bacterium | reverse complement strand
CAATTTCCCCTTTCTTAATACTTTCGTCGACGGAATTCTGGCTGGACAGTTAGGAGATGATGACTGCGACGCGACTGTTCTCTCGCGCGGGCGTTCGGTATGGACGATCTTTGATATTTTGTTGCGGAACGAAACTGCTGAAAATACAATATTCACACCGTTAATAAACTACATTGACAATGGTCCTGACCGGCAATTTAAAGCAATGCAACTGTCACTGCGGTTGGCGGATTTAATCGACCAGCATGTTGTGGGGCGGATACATTGAGAGCCTTATCCCGACTACACTATCTCAAGAAAAGTTCGATGACCGGAACCGCTACCTCGGGTCGCGAAACGGGCAAAGCTAGCATAACCGTGTCGCAAGATATTTTTGCGGAATGCGTGTTGCCAGGATTGTTTTCCGTCATCACAATTTCGCTGCCGTCATGAAGCAGTTGCGCGTATTCAATCCGGTTGCTAAGCTTCTGCAGGAATATTCGTCTGTCAGGCCAGGAAAATAGATGCAGATATAGTCGTTTCTCGCTTGGATTATAGGTGTAACGACAACTCTCCGGTTCAGTGAATTCTGCTGGGGCTATGGTACAATTGTAAATAGATCGCTGGTGATAATGCATCCACTTGGCCAAGCCGTAAAGCCGGTGCGATGATTTCGGGTCAAGACATCCTCTGGCAGTGGGGCTGACATTCAGCAGCAGGTTGCCGCCACGACTAACATGACGTATGAGCATTTCGATTATTTCGCCGACGCTTTTCCAATTTTGTCCGTACCGGCAGTAGCCCCAGGTCCCAGAAAACACTTGGCAGCCTTCCCAGGGCAGAAGCTTGCCCGAGGAGTCCCTGACTCCGTTCGGGGGAATGTTTTGCTCGGGTGTCGCGAGATTTTCATGCCCTGGCAAGCGGGTTATAATAATGTTTGGTTGGATGGAGCGAATCAGTTTGGCCAGTTCGTTGCTTTGCCAATGTTCTTCCGTTTCAGGATAAGAGCCGTCGAACCAAATAATATCCACTGGTCCGTAACGGGTCAGAAGTTCCGTGACTTGTGCATGGAGAAATTGGGTGTAGGAAGCGTAGTCACGCGGCTCGATGGCGGCTTCGGGATTGTCGCGCAGCGGATGGCGGGCATCGACAACGTAGCCGGGATGTCGCCAGTCGGGCAACGAATAGTAAAGTCCAATCCGCAAGCCCTCGGTGCGGAAGGCGTCGACGACATCGCGTAAAAAATCGCGCCGGCAACGAGGTGCCTTAACAGAGTTGTAGTCGGTCAGGGCCGTATCCCAAAGACAAAAACCATCATGATGCTTGGCGGTAAAGACGACATACTTCATCCCGGCGGCCTTGGCCTTGGCCGCCCATTCTTTCGGGTTAAAAAGGTCCGGCTCGAAAAACTTGAAATAGGGCGCGTATTTTTCATTGGTCATCCTCTCATGGGACTTCACCCATTCGCCGCGGGCCGGCAGCGCGTAAATTCCCCAGTGAATGAACATTCCAAACCGGGCCTGTTCAAACCACCTCAAATCCCCGTGTTTTTCACGGATTTTCATTCTGACTTTTTCCTTTTCCAATTTTTTGTTTGGCCGCAAGTAATAGTCATTCGTTGAACAGTGGCTATGATCTAATTTTCGTTTGACAAATCGAAGATAATGATGGGCTGAAAGATTTTTCCCCAGCGATCATTGGTTGTGAATATCGGAAAAGGTTTATTCGCGGCGCGAATCGTTTTTTTATCATCGACTGCAATGAAAAACACCTGTTCGTACGGCTCAAGAACGGTTTCAAATTGCAGTTTTAAGTAGTGATCGCCACCACCTCTTCCGGGCGGACGGGCGATGGCGCCGGGATTTTGGGTGGACGTTATCGGGACAACGGAATTGGTCCGATTTTTCTTAAAGACAAATATAGTGGCATTGTAAAAGCGTAACCTGCCTTCCACAATTACTCTTGTTTTCTTACGGAAAGGATTGGCAAAAGACATTCCCAACCCCTTTTCCAAACTGGAAGTGAACATCATAAAATTGGCGCGTTGGACGTACGGCTTGCGGTGATTATCCCCGCAGGAGTCGGGACGAAAGCTCCCCTTCGTAGGATCGTCCTTCTGTTTTACGTGCCAACATAATTGTTCAAGGACGAAATTCTCCGGTGCGTCACCGCTTGCAAGCGCCCAGTAGCTCCAAACCGCGGGATATGTTTCGCCGTCAATTTTCGCCGAATGACTTAGGCTTTCTTTGTCCTTCAACATGCCGTTTCGTGCGGCTTCGTCAAAACTGGTTTCCCGTGGCTCCATGGTGACTTCGCGGGCAAAGCATGGCAATCCGGCCAGCAAGATGACTAATGGGAAAAATACTTTGTTTTTCATGGAGTCTGTCATTTTGCCGTCTGTGCCGTTGGAGTCTTGGCCGTACCATGTGGTTCATAGAGCAACATGCGGCATCTTGCCTGATCAAGCTTCACCTTAAAATTTGGCGAAGACGGGGATATTTCGGCGATTTTCACGTTGGTTTCGACATCCGTGACTATTGATCTTTTTTGGGGCTGGCAGGTTACGGTTACGGTTACCGGACAGAGGTCGTTGTATTCCGATACTGCGATAATCCCCCGGTCTCCGCGGTGCATGCCTTTCACCAGGATTTTGGGCTGGTTGCGCAGAGTCACTTTCCGATTGTAAAATTCAACCCTGTCGAGGGTACCCAAGGATTGTTCGCAACTCAAGCCCCTAATGCTTTCGCCGTCTAGTACGATGTCTTCAATTTCGTTGACTATTGCGATACCCTCGTTCCAATATTTCCAGGATTGTAATGTAAATGCCGGCAAGTACCAACCACTGACACCTTTCATACCAGTGGCGGCCGCCTCCATGATTTTGTACTTCAACTCTTCTGGCAATACCGGTGCTGGTGAGTAGTAATAATTTTTCTTATTCTGCCGATTGAGATCCAGGCGTACCGGACTGGGGCAAGCCAAAAAACGCGTTTTGCTTTTGGGAAAGCTTTTTTCAATTCTGCGCTGGCGATCGAGAATCTCCCTTGTCATTCGATCAACGCCGCTGTATGCGCTGAGTTCGAAAAAGTCAAATGCCTCCATAAACTCGGGTCCGCGCATTGATTCCTCGATGACTGTATCATTGTCGGGAACGAGAAAAGACCATTCAGAGATGATTACACCTTTATAGGGGCAACTTTGCCCGACTGCATCCGCTAAGCGACGTTTGAACTCAAGGAACATGTCGGCAAATAGATGACTTTTGAAATCAATCCAGATTTTATGATGTTCCGGATATTGCTCAGGTTCTTTCTCAAAATCGCGGGGATCCAGATAGTTTTTTTCAGGAAAGTTTTTAGCAAAATAATCTTTGAAACGCTGGAGGCTGTCTTCGTTAAAACCTGCCTGCCGGGCGTTAGGCATGATATAACCTTCCATATCGAAGGCATAATAATTGATGCCGGATGCCTTGGCGAAAGCGATTTCTTTTTCGATTGCTTGCTGATAATATTTTCCGCGATAAGCGGGCGAAAGTTGAAAACCTTTTTTGCCGGTTACGTAATAGCCATATAGGTCTTTCGCTCTGGCGGAGCGATCAAGATTTGGCCATTCCAAATAGCCTTTTGGATCGCCAGGGAAGAAATAGCCACCGCTAACCACGTAAAATCCGGCTTCTAGCAAGTCCTTGACCAGTGTGGCGTTGTAGCTGCGATGATGGATTGTGTTAATACCGAATCGCCGATATTCCTCAGCCTGTTTAACTGATCGTGGCCAGAAATTATAGATTTGAGTCACGAATCGCTTCGGGGGCTTGACTGGTTTTAGTTCGATCACTTGGAAAGTCAGCTTTTCTTCCGGCTGCCGTTGATTGTCCCATTGGGCGTAATAGTAAATTTCTCCGCCACATTTTTCAGGCAGGGTGTTGATCAACTCGGTTGCCAGCCAGTTGGGATGATAATAAGCATAATTTTGGCGGCAGGCCCAAAGCTGTCGTGCTGGGCCGTGCGGGGAGGGTCCAATTTTTCTGCCGCCTTTGGGGCTGACCCCGTCAGGACAGTCGAAGACAATATCATATGTCTTTTTCAATTTTCCGCCCAATCCAGGATGACCGCCAGGGAACGTGTGCACAGAATTCCAGGATATTTTGGCTGGTACCATGCGCGAAAGATAAATTATCCCGTCGGGAGTGTTGTTCGAATAGACCGCCAGGTATTCATTTGCTGGAGAATAGCGAAAGCGATAGAGCGGCCGATCGCTGTCAATTCGCAATTCTATTACATTTCTGTGGCCGGGCTTTCTTGTTGTCACTGCATATTTAAATGTTTCGCGGACTGTGGAATCCGGGGGAAGCGCCGCTTTTCGTCTGATTTTCCTGTTTTGGTAGACGAAGACGATGTCGCAATTCACATTGGAAGTAGTCTCAGCGATGAATTTCAAAGCAAACTCCGCGTGAGGTTTCAGTTCCGGCACCCCCTCAAGCTCAATGCCGGGGCCGTTCTGCTCGAACTTCAACGCGCCGAACAAATCCGGTTGCCACCAATTTAGGATTGGTATTGGCGACCAAGAACTGTATTCCTCGGAAGTCGTATTGTTTCTGACGACATTAAATCGGAAACAATCAGTTTTAATATCCAGTTTGCTAAGAGGAATTGAGAATTCGACAATCCACCGGTTGTTCTCCTTGAATGCCGCCGTTGTGGCGTCCGAGTTCCATTGCCAATCGTTGTCGCCGGATGCGCCTCGGGTCTGATCACCAACCGTTCCTTCGCTGTTGATGATGATTTGTCTGATCGTTTGCGGCGAGGTGACCAGGAAAATCTCGACGCTGTTGTTTCTCCATATTTGATGATCGTCCCGGGTACGGGTTCCGGGCGGCAACATGTCCGCGTCTAGTTGATCGCAAATGATCAGGCCATACAAGTTTTCTTTGTCCCAAAGCAGTCTAAGCGAGGTTTGCTCAAGCGCATAATTCAATTTTCGTGGAATAGAGAAGCCCGTCAACTCGACGCTTTTCTTCCAGCATATGTCATCGCCCTTTCCATCAATTGTTGGTGCCATGCCGGTCTTATTGACTACAGCAAAAGGAAATGTGTCCCCGATTTCAGCCTTGACAATTTGCACGTTAGGGAATAAAAGTGTTAGGAGTAGCAGGCCGGTAATAAATGCTAAAGACGTGCAGTTGTTTTTCTTCATAATCCATCCTCTTTGCTCTTCTTGCCCCGTTTAATCATAAATGTTATACGTTCGATCTTGCAACCAAGGTCTTCCATTCGACAAATTGCTGTTTACCAGCGATAAACCATGGCTAGCCACATGACCGTCCACATAGAGGAAATTCGCCTGTTTGTTGTGCAGGAAATTGATACTTGCCTGCGCGCAGGTTAATCTTTCCGGGAGTTCCGAAGTTAAGTCAGAAGAATTGATCTCGCTTGAATAGACCTTTTCCGATGGGGTTCTGATATTTACAACTTTCTTTTGACGATAAGTTGTACCAAAACCGGCGTACCTATTCCAGTTGTAGGAATAGGTGGTTGCGCTGTATTTATTCATTTTGCAAATGCTCAGAGGAGAATAGCTTCTTTTTGTCTCTACCGGCAAAGCGTCCCAGGCAGTCCACGTGATTCCCCGGTCGATCCAGTTGGCATTGAACGTACTGCCGAGGTAAGTTTTTAACACTTCTCTGTATTTGATGTAGGTTTGAATGGTTGATCCTTGATAATACCAGTTTCCAAGCATGTAATACATAGCCACGGCATAATCGTCATTGTCATTAGGATAACAACAGGCTGCCAACCCCATCTGCTTCATGTTACCGGCACATGAGGTTTTGAGTGCTTTCTGCCTCGCCTTGCTTAACGCGGGCAGCAGCATTGAAGCGAGAATGGCGATGATGGAGATAACTACCAGCAATTCGATGAGCGTAAAAACCGCGTTCATCCGCTTCGGGTCTTCGGTCACTTTAATCATTGGTTCCTCCCTGTGTTTGAGCTGGTTGTGTCAAGAAAGCTCGAGCTTTCTTATCCACAACATTCTGATTCTAAACTACTTCTATCACCACAGGG
>JAGYNC010000160.1 GCA_018400135.1 Victivallaceae bacterium | reverse complement strand
AGCATCACCAACAGAATTGCCAGCTCTGATGAAAATTCGCTTATTAGGATGCCGCAGTCGCAAGGGACAAGTTTTTTATGACGATTTGATTATAAAAGCTGATAATGAGTAATGCCTCACTCTTTCCTTTGGTTCGAGGTCAATACTACACAGACTCGTTGTTCCTCTTCGGGTGTCGTAGCCTCGACCCCACCCAAAGAGTGAGCGATTACAAATTTATTTCTCAGATTAAACAAACGTACTTCATATCAATAAATATTACGGAAAGTGATTAAATATCGCCGATAGAAAATTCATCATTCAACCCAGAATAAAGAGGATATCAAATGAATGGTCCCAAAGTGGCAGTAATTGGAGCAGGCAGTTATTTTTTTGGAAAACCTGTAATCTGGAACATGGTAAAAAGTGAAATTCTTTCCGGTGGTACCCTGGTATTGGTAGATACCAACCCTGATACTTTAAAAGTAATGATGGAGTTGGCACAACGCGCTATCGATGCAACTGGCTCGGCAACCAGAGTTATAGGCGCTACTAAACGCCGGGAAGTCTTAAGGGATTGTGATTTCGTCGTGTTAAGCTTTTCAGCAAGAAATACTTGGTATCGTGGGGTAGATACACGAATTGCCCAAAAATATGGTATAACAATGTGCTCTTCCGATACTATTGGCCCGGGTGGTATATTCAGGGCTATGCGCGAAATTCCGGAAGTATTGGCCATCTGTAGCGATGTCGAAGAACTATGTCCTGAAGCCTGGGTGATCAATTTCATCAATCCGACTTCTGTTCTCGGTATTGCCTTGATGCGCTATGCGCCAAAAATCAAAAGTTTCGCACTTTGCGATGGCAACCATATGCCTCGTTATATACAGAGATATATGCGGCTGGCGGGAATTCTTAAAGAAGAAGAAACTCCAACCCCGGAAATGTTTAAAGATTTTCATTTCAAGATCGCAGGAGTAAATCATTGTACATTTATGACTGAATGTAGCTACAAAGGAGAAGACCGTTTTCATGCTATCAAAACAAGTTTGACAAGAAACGCAGAGCAAGAGCGATTGGAGGGGCCGAGTTTAAAAGCCAAACCGCGATTGAATTATGAATACGCATTGCAGTTAATGGAGATATATGGAGCGTATCCAACTGCGGTCAGTCACGCCAAGGAATATGTACCGTTTTTCCAGGGGTATGGCGTTATGCCAAACTCTCCGGAGCCGCTTATACCTTTTGATGCACACATTCGCGCTGTGGAAATGGCGGAAGCTTGGGAAAAAACGAAAAAATACTCTTCCGGCGAAACTCCAATTGAAGAATTTCTGGACATTTACGGCAGCGACCACGCTACCGATATAATCGAAAGCATGTGGGGCAATCTCGGAAAACAATTCTTCATAAACAGCCCGAATCGTGGGGCTGTTATAAATATGCCTGACGATGCTTTCCTCGAGTTAAAATGCAATATTGATATGGTCAAAGGACCGCAACCCATATCATTTGGGCAAATGCCCCGCGGTCTTCTGGGACTCCAGATGCAGGTTCTTGATTCGCATGAACTAGCAGCAGAAGCCGCGGTTACTTGCAATTACAAAATATTGTTGCGCGCAATGATGACGGATCCATTAATTAATAATATCGGTGATGCCAAAATGATAATGAACGAGTTATTAGAAATCGAAAAAGATATTTTACCTGCCGAATGGTACAAATAAAACAAGTTTTGAAAGGTAAAAATTAAAAAAACGATGAGAGGTTAAATTATGCTTGAAATAGAAAGTAACAATTTCAATTTTGCCCCGTTTGCGGTACACCGGTCAATAATGGAAAGTACGGAACCGCAAATGCGTTATCGCGGCGGAGATGTGATTTCCTGGCAACGGGAGTTCCGTGCAAAATTGCGGGAGCTATTGGGGCTGGATAATATGCCGCATGAGCGTTGTTCGCTTAACATTCGTTCATTTTGGAAACGGGAAACCGCGCTTGGTACCATCGAAAAAGTCGCATTTACCTCCGAACCCAACCATGATATTGCGGCATATGTTTGTTTGCCGCACCGGACAGAAAAACCGATGCCGTTTTTTATTTGCCTGCAGGGGCACAGCACCGGAATGCATGTTTCTGTAGCACTTGATCAGCAAGATGAAGAAAAATCAATTGTAGTGGAAGGTGATCGCGATTTTTGCATTGAATGTATGCGGCGCGGCATTCCGTCTATTGCCGTTGAACAACGCGGTTTTGGTATGTGCGAGGATGCCTATAATAAGGTTGTCCGCTGCCATAATCCCACGGTTCATGCTATGATGCTGGGGCGGACTTTGCTCGGAGAAAGAGTTTTTGACATCGATCGTGTTATCGATTATCTGGAGGCAAGGGGGGATGTGGATATGAAAAGAATTGGCGTCATGGGAAATTCCGGGGGCGGTACTGTCAGCATGTTTGCCGGAGGCCTGCTCAACAGGTTGTCCTGGATAATGCCGTCATGCTACTTCTGCTCATTCAAAGCATCGCTCATGAGTATCGAACACTGCATCTGCAATTATGTACCGCAAATGCTGCTTTGGGGTGAAATGTCAGATGTGGCAGCGTTGGCCGCGCCAAAACCTCTGGTGCTGGTCAGCGGGCTTGAGGATAGTATCTTCCCGATCAAAGAGGCGCGTGAAGAATTTGTCAAGGTCAAAGAAATATACAGACAATTTGGCGCGGAAGAGCATTGTCATCATATTGTCGGGGCGGGAGGACACCGTTTTTATGCGGCTGACTCCTGGCCGATAATGCTGCGTGAGATGAGTTGATTCTGAAATAATACTATATTTATGACTTATTACCAGATGGAAAATTATTTAGAAAAAGAAACACATAAAAAATGAAAAGCCAACAAAACCCGAACTATTCGGGACAAGAGGCAAACACTAAAAACCAGGATTCTGGCGGGATTTTCAAGAAAAAAACACGCTGGTAGCGTCAAAACGGTTTTGATGTGCAAAAAGGTCAATTTTCTAAAGAAGGGAAACTAATAGTTTTGAAATCGGTTTTAATGAACAATAAAACCCTGATTGCTTGTCAATATTTTCTGAATCATCGCCTGGAGGAGCAGGAAATCAGGAGACAGGTCGGGGAAATTGCTCAGGCGGGCTATCAGGCGGTTTACGGTCACGCCCGGCAGGGACTTGAAACACCTTATTTCTCTGAAGAGTGGTGGAAAATCATTCACATCGTTGTTGAAGAGTGCCGTAGCCATGGAATGCAATTTGCGATATGGGACGAAGATTATTTCCCATCTGCAGTTGCCGGCGACCGGATCATCTGGAACCACCCTGAGTTGGTAGACCAGAATATAAAATTTACGGTTGCGGAATTCAACGCTGGCGGAAAAATTATCAACTTAAAACTGCATAATTCTAAATTGCTCAAGTGTTATGCTTTACCAAAGTTGGAACATGGTTTTGGCAACCCGATTGATATTACAAAACATTGCGGCACGATTAGAACAGAGTGGACAAAAAGACACATTAACGAAGGGGCTTATTCCAACAAATGTAAAATAGGAATGCCGCATTGGCGCACCAGTATGGATGCCGCATCCAAGATCTACTCACTGAAATGGAAGCCTGAAAAACAAAATAATTATCTGATAGTGACAGCTCAGGTTATTTCCTCGGGAGGGCGGCATAATACCGACATTCTCAACGCAAGGACAATTACTGAGTTTATCCGCTACACTCACGATGAATATCTGGAACGTTTCGGGCGTGAGGTCATGACCAAAGACTTTCATGCCGCGTTCATGGATGAGCCCGCTCCGGGAGGTGACTTCCCGTGGACTGAGAAATTTCCCGAGGAATTCCTTGCTGAACACGGTTACGATATTTTACCGAAATTACCGCACCTTGCGATAAACATTGATGACAGTTCTGCCCTGATTCGTCATCATTACCGCATGACGCAGATGCGATTGCAGTGTGATAATTATTTAAGGCAGATACAAGCCTGGTGCCAAGAACACAATATTCTGAGTGCCGGACACTTAACCAGAACTGAATATCTCAGCCATGTTGCTCATGCCTGGCCCAATGAACTGCGCTGTTACAAATACCTCGATATTCCCTGTTGCGATCCGTTGGGAGCCGGAATCGCGTGGCGTGACGCGGCAGCCTATCACATTGGAGTGAAAGTCGTGTCTTCCGCCGCGCATATTTTTAGCAAGGCACAGGCTGGCTCCGATGCTTTGGCGGTTATGGGCAACGAAACGTCGTTGCGCGACCTGAAGTTTTCACTTGACTATCAAATGACTTTGGGGATAAATTATTTTAATATTCACGGGTTGAGTTACTCGTTTGACGGGCCGCGCAAAGACGAAGTCCCCCCATCTCTGTTTTACCAGCATTCAGAGTGGCGTTATATGTCGTTGCTGATAGAATACGCAAAAAAAACCTGCGAAGAACTCTCAGCCGGGAAACACATTTGCGGCATAGGCATGCTTTATCCCTCCACTAGTTTTTATTGTAATTTTGATTTTGGTCAGAACTGGGATTCAAATAAACTGGAAAAGAAAATACACTTCCTGGCCGATGACTTGTTGTCAAACCAAAAAGATTTCGACTTGATTGATGAAATTTCTTTGTGCGAACTTTCCGGGAAAAAAATGCCTGAAGATTGGCAGGTGATTATTTTGCCGTTTCTTGAGTATATTGACGCAAAAACAGCGGAAGCACTTGACCAATTCAGTGCATCAGGCGGACGCGTTATTATTCTCGGCAGTATTCCGCGTTTGCTTGGCGATAATCTTGAAAACCCGTTGACCGCATGGAAAAATCCCGGAATCGAGTTCAGCGAAACTTTGACCACAGAAATTGTGACATCGCTGCCGGGGCCGAAAATTACCGGCGCGGGATGCGAAAATATTTTTGTCCAGCAACGGCTTGACGGTGAAAAGCTTATCAGTTTTCTTTTTAACCGTGCCGAAAAATCTTTTGTCGGTGATTTAGACGGAGGGCCAGTAACTGTTCCGCCGCGCGGTTCGCTGCTTTTGAGCAATCGCGATCCGATACTCCCCCAGCCGAAAACGGTTGAATCCTTAAGTCTGAACTCCGGCTGGTGCATAAACTTTTCGGACAACCATATTCCGCTGGCGATATGGCGGGCGCGAAATGGACAGGAAATACCGGATGAAAATTATAACTTGCTGGAGCGCCAGCAAAATCCGGTTCCAGACGGCAGCGGCAAGGTATTCTATCAAAGCCGTTTTTTGTACAGCGGTGAAGTCCGGCCGTTGAAAATCGTTCTTGACAAAAGTGCCATCATGGGGAATTGGCAACTGTTTTTGAATGATTCGGAAGTCGTCGACTTCAAAAATGAACGGGTCTACGACTGTTACAATATTACGGCGGAGCTGACCGATTTCATCCGTACCGGTTCCACTCCCACCGAAAACATTATCAAGGTTGTTACCGAAGGTGAAAACAGAGGCCTGTTTGAGGTTCCGTTTCTCTATGGCGACTTCACCTGCGAATACCGTCATGCTTATCGCTCTTTGCCATTCCTGAATAGCGGCGGCAATATGATTGAAACCGACTGCCTGCTGCCGTGGAAAGAACTCGGTTATCCGGCATTTTCAGGAACGGCGGATTACACGGTTGACCTGAGTATTGCGGTTGATGGCGAGTATCGGCTCGACCTCGGACGTGTCGAAGATATTGCCGATGTCTTCATCAACGACAGACACGTCGGAGTGCTGCCATGGTGGCCGTACCAGTGTGAACTTGGGTTTATCAAGAAAGGTGTTCACAAACTGACTATACACGTAACCAATGGACCCGGCAACCATGATCGCCTGGCAATGTTACCGGCAGGATTGCTGGGGCCGGTACACTTGGAACGCCTCTCACATCCGATTGGCCGCAAATAAGCCAATTTCAGAAGTCTGAACCTCTGTGAAGTTTGACTGGCACTTTTTTTGCTTTTTTTACGCCGGAGGTGGTCGGACTGCGGATTCAAAAACCATGCGCAGCTTTGTTCCCGGATAATCGGTTTCCGTCTGGTTGAGTTGTTCCAGCAGCCCGAAGATGGCTCTGTTGGTAACGGGA
>JAGYNC010000016.1 GCA_018400135.1 Victivallaceae bacterium | reverse complement strand
TAGGCATCCGGAACATATACAAGCGTGGAGGATGAATGGTTTTAAAAAGTTTCTAGATGACTGTGGTGTTGAATACAAAATAGTTAAATCATTTCCATGGCTGATTGCAGTAATTGATAGTTAGAACATTCTCGAAAAGGCTTGAGAGGTACTCAAACCTTCCCGATAATGTTATTTAACCATTGATAGACATGGACTTACGTCAATGAATCAGTAATTGGCAGCCGCCGGGCACCACCGTCAATCCGGCTGCTGGAACGGGTTTACGTCTACAGCCGAAAACTTGAGCGCTTCGGTATTCAACCCATACCGGATTTCTATCTGCCGGTCTGGTTCAAGGAATTGAAGGAACTGCTGTTCAAGATCAACAATGCCAATGGAACTGAAATATGTGTTTGAGCTTGGGCGCATTCGTCAAAACTCAAACACATATTTTCGTCGGCGTTATTTCCCGGCATCTATTCGGGAGATTAGGTTGGTGGTGGAAAAGCCGTTTACAAACGGAATAAAACGAAAGTTGGCCCGACGGGCCAGGAGCGCAGCGCGTTCTTCAGGATCAAGCGATTCCAGGTTGTAGTCACCACCTTTGACATAAACGTCCGGGGAAAGTGCGCTGAGTTCAGTGGTGCAACGTGCGCCGGAAAAAATTACTACCGCATCAACAAATTTGAGCGATGCAAGCAGATAGGCGCGGTTGAACGCACCGTTTAAAGGCCGGCCATCACCCTTGAGGCTTCTGACCGATTCATCATCGTTTAGCAGTACCAACAGCGCGTCGGCGTAGCTGCGTGCCTGCATTAAATATTGTGCGTGCCCCCGGTGGAGCAAATCAAAACATCCGTTCGTCAGCGCCAAGCGACGCGAAGAGCTGCGCAAGGTTTGTCGCCACTGAACGGCGCATTCGAGAGACATGATTAAATTTTCCGGATCGATAATCATAATAATTACTCTACTGTCTTACTGAATGCCGGATTCAATTTTTTCTTCTTCGGTCAGCAACGGTCTGACCAGCACGCCGCCCTGTTGCAGCAGGTGTAACGAAGTTTGATCTATGGAGTAACGTTTGTGATAAACCACCTCTTCAATGCCGGAGTTGATGATCATTTTGGCGCAAATCAGACACGGACTGAAAGTGGTATACAGCGAGGCCCCTTTGACGGAAATGCCGTGGTAAGCGGCTTGCACAATAGAGTTTTCCTCGGCATGACTGCAAAGACATTCTGCCAAATCTTTTCCCGATGGAGAATCGGAATTACAGCGTGGGCAACCACCTTCATTACAATTGGGAACGCCTCGCGGTGTCCCGTTGTAGCCCGTGGAGATAATTCTTTTGTCTTTGACAATAACTGCGGCCACCTGTCTTCTTGAACAACTGCTGCGTGATGCCACAACATGAGCGATGTTCATGAAATAATTGTCCCAGTCCGGTTTTTTGATATTTTGGCTCATAGCTTATGCCTCATTTTTTATATCGTTTAGATCAACATTCTCAAGATTGCAGGAGAATCCCTCATCCCGCAAAGCTGCTTCAATTTTAGGGAACGCGATTTCTGGTTTTTCTGTGCTCACTGCTGTACGCCCGGAAGTCGCGTCCGTATGAACCGCATTAACCTCGGGGATAGCTGACAATGTCGCGCGAACTGTTTCCCAGCAATGATCACACGATGGGCCTTTGACCTTGATCAGCAGCAGGTGATCACCATTAGCCCAGGATTTAAAAGAGAGATTTTGCCACGTTTTCTTTATAAGATTAATAGCAATTAAAAAAATTAATACCCCGGCCGACCACTGCTGTAATGGCGTTGTTGCGTCAGCGTAGTGATGCATCGAGTTGATCGCGTCGGAGAGCGTTGGACGCAATGCATCCAATATTATTCCTGCTGTTATAGCCGCACAAATTACACTCAGGAGATACAATATAGTGGATCTTCTGCCAAGTATTTTGTTCATAGAGGAAATGGTTGCGGCATTGGTTGCCGGGCCGGTAATAAGGAATACCAGAACAGCGCCGGGCGAAATTCCTTTGGCAATCAAAGCGGCAGCAATGGGGATGGATGCAGAAGAACAGACATAAAGCGGAACGCCGAACAGCAGCATTGCCGGCATGGTCAGCCACTGGTTGCTTAGATAACGCACACCAAAGTCGTCCGGTACCAGCAACGATACCAGCGCGGCCAGCATAATCCCGGCTATCAATGGTAACGCGATGTCTCCAATCAACACCGAAAAAGCGTAGTGTAATGCTTTTATAAGAGGGTGCTGCAGAATAGACCGGTGGGTTGTGGCCGGAAGAAAGTCTTCATCGGTGATTGGCTCCAGCACATCAGTACTACCTGAATCTTCCGATTTAGAAGAGTCGGCATCACTTGGATCATGGGCAACTACATCTTTTTCGCCAAACCAGTTGATGAATATACCGCCAATAATACCTGTTATTAACGCCACCAGCGGCTTAAACAAGGCGAATATCCACCCCAGCATACTATAGGTAACAAAAATACTGTCAACACCGGTTTGCGGTGTTGAGATGACGAACGCGCCGGCTGCTCCACGAGAAGCACCTTGTTTTCGCAAAGCAGCGGTCACCGGAATAACGCCGCAGGAGCACAAGGGGAGGGGGATGCCGATCAGCGCCGCCTTGATGATTGAGCCGATGTTGCTGCCCCCGAGGTGTTTTTTTATGTATTCGGTGGAGAAGAGCAGTGATAGTATTCCAGCCATTAGAAACCCGAAAAGCAACCATGGTGCCATCATGCAGGTAAGGTTCCAGAGTTCATTCAAATACATTGATATATATTCGATCATTCTGATCCTCGTTTTTTTTTAAAGTTTCAGTAATTCCCGAAATCGCTCAGTTAATCCCGATAGCAACCCTGATTCGGGAAAGAGTGAGGTATTACTAATTCCTGAATATACATTCCCAATTGGATGTTTAAAACATTGAATGTTCCGAATTTTGAATTTATGTTGTAAAAACGGCAAATTCATTTATTTTACCTGTTTTCCGGGTTTGCAAAACAATCGGCGCATTGGAATTCTGTTTTACGGCATAAAATACGAATTAGTCCTGCAATTGCGGGGCCGGGAAGGAGCCGTTTTTATTTACATACCTGCAAGTTGCGAGTATACAGCAAGGGAATTAAGGCTCTTTCGCGTTTGGAGTGGGTAAAATCAGAATATCCAACCGATGAAGGAAAACTTGACAACAATAAACGACCGTGAATTTAACAGATATTATATCATCTAAGAGTTGAAAATGGATAACCGTGATTATGATTTTGTGGCCATTGAAAAAAAATGGCAGAATTACTGGCTGAAAAACAACACTTTTAAAACTCCAGATACTTCCGACAAACCAAAATATTACGTGCTGGATATGTTCCCTTATCCCAGTGGCGCTGGCTTGCACGTTGGTCATCCGGAAGGTTATACCGCTACTGATATTGTTTGCCGTTACAAGCGGATGCGGGGTTACAACGTGCTGCATCCGATGGGGTGGGACGCGTTCGGGCTGCCTGCTGAACAGTACGCCGTGGAAACCGGCACCCATCCGGCGATTACCACCGGGCGCAATATCAATCGATTCCGGGAACAAATTAGAGCCTTGGGATTTTCCTACGACTGGGATCGTGAAGTTAATACCACTTCGCCTGACTATTTCCGCTGGACTCAGTGGATATTTCTGCAGCTCTACAAAAAGGGACTAGCCTATATTGATGAAGTGCCGGTAAACTGGTGTCCCGCGCTCGGTACCGTACTGGCTAATGAAGAGGTTATTGACGGTCGCAGCGAGCGCGGCAATCATCCGGTTGTCCGTAAGCCGATGAAACAGTGGATGCTCAGAATCACCGCCTACGCCGAACGTTTATTGCAGGATTTGGATGGCCTTGACTGGTCAGACGGGATTAAGGAGATGCAACGTAATTGGATCGGTAAATCCACTGGCGCGGAAGTTCAGTTTAAAGTTGACGGAACAGATGATGTTTTGACCGTATATACGACCCGGCCGGATACCTTGTTTGGCGCGACTTACATGGTGCTCGCGCCGGAACATGAACTGGTGGAACAGATACTAACTCCTGATTGTCGTGCGCGGGTAGAAGCATACCGCAAAGAATCCGGGAAGAAAAGTGATTTTGTCCGCACCGAACTCAATACCGAGAAAACCGGTGAGTTTACCGGAGCTTATGCTATTAATCCAGTCAACGGTGCCCGTTTGCCGATCTGGATTGCTGATTATGTGTTGATCAGCTATGGCACCGGCGCGATCATGGCGGTGCCGGCGCATGACACCCGGGATTTTGCGTTTGCCACTACTTTCGGGTTGCCGATAAAGTGCATCATTGAACCGGATGCGGATGAAGCCGCCGCCGCTGGAATTGACACTGCCGGAGTTCTCGCTGGAAAAGTCTGTTGGACCGGTAATGGCGGAATGATAAATTCCGCGAATCAGCATGGATTGAATATTAATGGCATGAAAGTGCTGGATTCTAAACGGGTTACTACCGAATGGCTTGAGCAGCAAAGCTTAGGCAAAGCTGCGGTTAACTATAAGTTGCGTGATTGGCTGTTCAGCCGACAACGCTATTGGGGCGAACCTTTTCCGGTTGTTCATATGGAAGATGGCTCGATTAAACTTTTAAGTGATGACGAGCTGCCGTTGGAATTGCCGGCGATGGAAGACTTCAAGCCGTCCGGCAATGGCGAATCGCCACTGGCCAATGCCGGCGAATGGCTGGACTATACTGATCCCGAAACCGGGATGAAGGGACGTCGCGAAACTAATACCATGCCCCAGTGGGCTGGTTCCTGTTGGTATTACCTGCGTTATATTGATCCACGAAATAATAGTGAACTGGTTGCTCAGGAAAAAGAAAAGTACTGGATGCCGGTGGACCTCTACGTCGGCGGCGCCGAACATGCCGTATTGCATCTGCTTTACGCCCGGTTTTGGCACAAGGTACTGTACGACCTTGGTTATGTTTCTACCTCCGAACCGTTTCAGAAACTGATTAATCAGGGTATGATTCTGGGACTTTCCTACAAAGATGCACGTGGCGCCCTGGTGCCGAGTGATCAGGTTGAAGAAACTCAAGATGGTGCGGTACACAAAGTTACCGGTGAAAAACTGGAAGAGTTTCCCGCAAAAATGTCCAAATCCCTTAGAAATGTGGTCAATCCGGATGACGTGATTAAACAATATGGCGCTGACAGCATGCGGCTGTACGAAATGTTCATGGGCCCGCTTGAAGCAACTAAACCCTGGAATACCAGAGGGGTTGAGGGGGTTTTCAGGTTTCTCAAGCGAGTATGGCGGTTGATCGTTGAGTGTGAGGTGGTTGATGCACCGTGTTCGCGAGACGAGTTGCGGGTGGTGCATGCGACAATCAAAAAGGTTACTGAAGACTTGGATACCTATGGCTTCAATACCGCCATCAGCCAATTGATGATTTTTGTGAATGAGTTTCTCAAAAATGAAAAAATACCGCGTGAAGCGGCAGAAATTTTGGTTAGATTGCTCGCGCCTTTTGCTCCGCATATCGGTGAAGAGCTGTGGTCATTGCTCGGGCATAACGACACCATTGCTTACGAGTCGTGGCCGGTCTATGATGATGAACTGATTAAGGTTGATGAGGTGGAAGTGTTGGTGCAGGTGCTCGGTAAACCCAAAGCGCGAATTATGATGCCGGTTGGAGCAAGCGAAGAACAAATGCGTGAGCTAGCACTGGCGCAAGAAAATGTCGCGGCAGCGCTTGCCGGCAAGACTATCCGTAAAGTTATTTGTGTGCCCGGGCGTCTGATCAATGTCGTAGCTAATTAGTGCCTGGCCGAAAATAAGCCAAATCGTTAATCGGCAGGCTAATTGTGCTAGGAATTTCGCGAAATTCGCCTGATTCGAGCGTATTATACCGCACGACAACGTTTTTTGACAAAAAAAACAAAAAAACTGGTGTGCCAGAATGGCGCACTTTTAATTAGTGCCGACGAAAAAGTCCTTTTTCGTTGAGCACAAGTTATAAAGGAATAAATATAATGGTTAAAATTATTGACTGGCAGAGCAAAAAAAATCCTACCCTGGCGGTAGCCACCGACCACGGCGGCTTTGAGTTAAAGCGTCAACTGATGGCGGAACTGACAGGAAAGAAAAATTTTCAAATCCTTGATTTCGGGCCGTTTAATCTTGATCCCGAAGATGACTATCCCGATTTTGCCGGCGACGCGGCCAAGGCGGTGTCCACAGGTATTGCCGATTGCGGTATTCTGATTTGTCGCAGCGGTATCGGGATGGCAATCAACGCCAACCGTTTTCATGGTGTGCGTGCCGGGATTTGCGGCGACGCTGCCACTGCCGGAAAAAGTCGCGAACATAACTGTACCAATATGTTGGTATTGGCCGGAGACAAACTGGATTTTCCCGGCTTGCTGAAAATTGTCGAATCCTGGCTGGCAACCCCGTTCAGCAACGAAGCCAGACACGAGCGGCGTCTGCAAAAAATTGAAGTCAACTCCTACGATGATATTGTGGCGTTGCGACACATTGATCCGCAAGTTGCAGCGATGATTGACCGGGAAGCGGAACGCCAGCAACTTGGTATTGAACTTATTGCGTCTGAGAATTTTACCAGTTGCGCGGTACGTGCCGCGCAGGGATCGGTTTTGACCAATAAGTACGCCGAAGGCTATCCCGGTAAACGCTACTATAATGGCTGTGAATATATCGACGAGGTTGAAACGCTGGCCATCGAGCGTGCCTGTGAGCTGTTCGGCGCGGAAGCTGCCAATGTCCAACCACACTCCGGCAGCTCGGCTAATATGGCCGTTTATTTTGCATTGCTTAATCCCGGAGATACCGTGTTGGCGATGAGCCTTGACCACGGCGGACATTTGACCCACGGGCATCCGTTGAATTTCAGCGGTATGCTTTACAACATGATTCCTTACGGCGTTGATCCTGAAACGGAAACCATCGACTACGACGAGGTTGCCCGGCTGGCGGCGGAACACAAGCCGAAAATGCTTCTTGCCGGTGCCAGCGCGTATCCGCGTGTGTTGGATTTTTCCAGATTACGCGAAATTGCCGATTCTGTTGATGCCAAATTGTTTGTTGATATGGCACATATCGCCGGTCTGGTGGCGGCGGGAGAACATCCCAGTCCGGTGCCCTATAGTGATATTGTTTCCACTACAACTCATAAGACGTTGCGCGGGCCGCGGGCCGGACTGATTCTTTGTCGCGAAGAGTATATCAAATCCATCAATTCCAAAGTGTTTCCCGGGCTTCAGGGCGGGCCGTTGGAACATGTGATCGCTGCCAAGGCGGTATGTTTAGGGGAGGCTTTGACCGAAGAGTTCAGGCTTTATCAACGTCAGATTCGGATTAACGCCGCTGTGCTGGCGGAAGAGTTGGCTAAACGCGGGTTCAGAATTGTTTCCGGCGGTACCGACACCCATCTGATGCTGGTTGACTTGCGTCCAAAGCAATCTACCGGCAAAGTGGTTGCCAACTCACTTGACAAGGCATTGATTACTGTTAACAAGAATATGATTCCGTTTGATCCGGAGAAGCCTTTCGTCACCAGTGGTATCCGTATCGGTACCCCGGCAGTTACCACGCGCGGCATGAAAGAAGTGGAAATGACTAAAATCGCCGAATTTATTGAGCGCGGTGTCGAAGCGCGGGATAACGACGCAGCGTTAGCTGCTATAGGTGAGGAAGTTAAAGCATTTACAGCCGCATTTCCCGTGCCGCATTTTTAACAGTATCATCGCTCCGTGAATAATTTTTTCGAACTTGATCGAAAAAATAAACAAATAAATTTACCCTAACCGGCGCACAGCGCCGAAAAGACAGGCAGTGATATGTTGGACATAAATTTGATCCGGACGCAACCGGAATTGGTCAGAAAGACTTGCCTTAAGCGTGGCTGCAAGGTAGATATCGATGCTCTTGTTGCCATTGATTGTAAATATCGTGAACTGGTGCAACGAATTGAACAGCTTCGGGCTGAACGCAACCGGCTGAGCAAGGAGTGTCGGGACAATCCGGCGGCGCGCGAACAGGTCAAGTCCCTGAAAGAAGAACTCTCTTTGCTTGAAAGCGAACAACGTGAAGTCGACCATCAACTGCAGGAAATGCTTGCCTGGCTGCCAAATCTGTTGGCGGATGATGTGCCGGATGGCAAGGATGATGCTGACAACCAGGAGTTGAAAAAGCATGGCAGGTTGCCGGAATTTACTTTTAAACCCAAGGATCACCAGGAGTTGGGTGAAGCACTGGATATTATCGATACCCAACGCGGTGCCAAAGTAGCGCAGGCCGGTTTCTACTACTGGAAAGGGCCAGGGGCGCAACTCTGCAATGCGCTGTTTTTTTGGGTACAACGTGAGCTGGCAAATCGCGGGTTCACCACTTTCATTACCCCCTGCGCGGCAAAGGAAAAGACGTTATTCGGTACCGGCTACCTGCCGTTTTTCGCGGATCAGACCTATCGCTTGGCCAATGAAGACCTGTCACTGATCGGCACCTCGGAACAAACCCTGGTGGGATACCATGCCGATGAAATTCTTGATGCCGACAAGCTGCCGTTGCTCTATTCCTCGTTTTCTCCCTGTTTTCGTACCGAGTCAGGCAGCTACGGCAAGGCTGCCCGCGGTATCTTTCGCGTTCATCAGTTTCACAAAGTAGAACAGATTATCTTTTGCCTGCCTGAAAACTCGGAGCGCTATCACCAATTATGTCTGGAAAATGAAGAGTATTTACTACAGCAACTCGGTCTTCCCTATCGCGTGGTCAACGTTTGTCTTGGCGACCTGGGCGCGCCCGGTTACAAGAAATACGATATTGAAGCCTGGTTCGCCGGCTTTGACGGCTATCGCGAAGTTACTTCCAACACCAATCTAACCGATTTCCAGAGTCGGCGGCTCAATATCCGTTATAAGGATAAGGACGGCAAGCGCGGTTTTGTCCATACCATCAGCGCCACCGCCGTTACCGATCGTGTGGTTATTGCCATTCTGGAGAATTTTCAGCAGGCAGATGGCAGTGTGATTATTCCCGAAGTGCTGCGTCCCTTCACCGGGTTCGACCGCATCGACGCTTAATTGGTGCCTGAACGAAAAAGCCTTTTTCGTCGGTACTAATTTGTTGCGGCAAGCCGCAAGGGGGACTTTTTGAACCACTAATCTTCACTAATTTGGCACTAACGGGAGAATTTTTTGAATTTCTTTTTTGAGTTGTGGTAAACTATTATGAATGGTTTGCCAAATCACCGTATCGCTGACAGTCTCGTAGCCATGAATTATCTTGTTTCTCATATTTATAATTTGGCGCAGATTTGATATTTCTATACCAGGAGCAAGTTTGTTGATCCGGTCGACGGCCTCTCCGATAATCTCAAATTCTCTTTCAACGGCTCTTTTGGTCTTCAGATCCTGACCGAAACTTTCAAGGTCTTTTTTGTCCTGGATAAACATTTCGATAGCTTCAATGGCTTCTTTAATATCAAAAGCATATGTTTTAATTTTAACTTCCATAGACTAAGACCTTGCTTTTATTCACTTCTTCAATAAAATACGGATTCCTGAGACAATTGCTTTCAATTAAATCGACAGAGCGGTTAAAAAGGTCTTCGAGTTTAAAGGACATGTCAAAATAATTGTCGGTATATTTTTCAAAGTCTGTATTTTTAAAAGAGACCAGAAAATCAACATCACTTGAATCGTTGAATTTAGTAGTACATGCGGAACCGAAAACAAAAAGCGTCTCCACGTTATGGCTTTCGCATAACGCTCTTATTTTGTCCATATTTTTTGTAATTATTCTATTCATCCTGCGCCTTTGATTTTCTTTTCATGGTAATATATAACAAACGCAATATTAAAGCAAATTTAAACCGGCATTCTGAGGATGGCGGGGGATGGCGGGGTCAAACTTCCTTTTTCGTGTTTTCGTGCTGTAATGCCTCACTCTTTCCTTTGGTGCGGGGTCAATACTACAGAGCACTAATCGTTCCTTCTCGGGTGTCGTAGCCTCGACCCTACCCAAGGAGTGGGATCGCATTTCAGGGTGGGACACATCCGGCTTTAGGTTTTACCGGATATTGTTTTCTGTCAGCCAGATTGCGCTGGAGGCATCGGATGGCATACGCCAGTCGCCGCGCGGGGAGAGACTGATTGCTCCGATTTTGGGGCCGTCGGGGATACAGCTTCGTTTAAACTGTTGGTGGAAGAAGCGTTCCAGAAATAGCTTCAAGTATTTTTCAATCGTCTTCGGGGCGTGAATATCGGAGAACGCGATGTTGGCCAGAAATTTTATTTTATCCGGTGTGGCGCCGTATTTAATGGTATGGTAGAGGAAGAAGTCGTGTAATTCGTAGGGGCCGATAATATCTTCGGTTTTTTGTTCAATTTTTCCGTTGTTCCCGGGTAGTAATTCCGGGCTGACCGGGGTAGCGATAATATCTTCAAGAACTTTTCGCAAAACATCTTTGGCGTGGGCGGCTTCATAGTTGATTAGATAGCGCACCAGAGTTTTGGGGACGGAACAGTTTACGCCATACATCGAAATATGATCACCCGCATAAGTTGACCAGCCCAGGGCTATTTCCGATAAATCTCCGGTGCCGATTACCAGGCCACGATGGCGATTTGCCAAATCCATAAGAATTTGAGTGCGTTCCCGCGCCTGAACATTTTCGAAGGTGGTGTCGTGAGTTGCCGGGTCATGGCCGATATCCTTGAAATGCTGCAGACAGGCCTGTTTGATGGGAATTTCCAGTAATTCAGCGCCAAGTAAATCAATTATACGGCGGGCGTTACGGTTGGTACGCGCACTGGTACCGAGTCCGGGCATAGATACGGCAAGGATGTCTGATGTCGGACGCTTTAACAGCCCCATGGTTTTGGCACATACAAGCAGCGCCAGAGTGGAATCAAGTCCACCGGAAATTCCAATAACGGCTTTGGCGGCGTTGACGTGTTCCAAGCGTTTCGCGAGTCCGGCGCACTGAATGTCGAGGATTTCGCGACAACGGACATCTCTGACTTTCGGTTGCTGAGGCACAAATGGCAATGGTGTTATTTTTGCGAAGCTTAAGTCCGGAGTTGGCGGCACTGTATGCAGCTGAACCGTGACAAAGCGCTTCTCGCAGGTGTTGTCATTATCCCCCAATGAACTTTCATTTCTTCTCAAAGCGGACAAGCGTGCCAGATCAATGTCGGCAAAAATAATTGAACTATCCCGCTGGAAGCGTTCATTTTCAGCTACGACCAGACCATTTTCGGCGATTATCGAATGTCCGCCAAACACCAGATCGGTGGTGGATTCGTGTACCCCGGATGAAGCATAAACGTATCCTCCCTGGCAGCGCGCGCTTTGTTGCGTTACCAGCGACCGGCGATATCCGGCCTTTGCCACCAATTCATTGCTGGCCGACAGATTAAAAGTGAGCAAAGTTCCAGCAATCGTTTGATGGCAACTGGGAGGTATCACATTCCACAGGTCTTCGCATATCTCTAATCCGAATTTAAAATTGTTGCCAGCATCGAATATCAGGTCGGAACCGAATGAAATTTGTTCTGACCGACCGGGAAGAGTAATGAATGCCTGTTTGACATTGCCACCCGGCTTAAACCAGCGTTTTTCATAAAATTCGCGATAATTGGGATGAAATATTTTCGGTACGACTCCCCGGATTTGTCCGCCCTGCAGGACGCAACCACAGTTGAACAGAGCATTGTTCCACCGTAGGGGAGCGCCAACGATTATAACCATAGAGGAAGAGGCGAGTGCTTCCGCTATTTTGACGAGGTTTTTTTGAGCCGCGTTAAGCAGTGTGTCCTGAAAAAAAAGATCGGCGCAGGTATAGCCGGTTATCGCCAACTCCGGAAAGACGACCGCCGCCGCCCCACATGCTTCAGCTTCTTTGGCGGAAGAAATAATGTTATCGACATTGAAAGAGACATCTGCCACCCGTATCTTGGGGGAAACCGCGGCCACTCGATAAAAACCATACATATTGCTCACCATACATTACTATTGTTCGTGTGATATTGAATATAAACTAATGCGGAAGAAACTTCAAGGATAATTAGTGCCTGAACGAAAAAGGGCTTTTTCGTCGGCACTAATTATGGGAATCAAAAAGATCGGGGGCAAACTTGTTCTGGCGCGATTCCGATGCTTCTTTTGTCGCTATTGTTGAAGATGGCGAGGAGAAAAAATCGGGTTGGTGCGGAGCCGCATCTTTGATATTAACAGGTTGCATGTGTTCTGTCGGAAGTTCTTTGAGAATACTGTTGAGTTCCATTTTTGTACAGATTTGCCGAATTCGTTCCCAGTCGGGCTGTCGACGCATTAGCGATGACACTCCATCCCAGGGCTGGTCGTCAATTTTGGAACAAAGCGTTATTAGCCGTATATTATCATCTAATAACTTTGATCCGGCAACAATTTTATCACGCAATTTTTCGTTGGTGACGCATTCTGGATTGGTCAATATAGTTGCGATGGAGCCGTGTTCGCGAAGAAGATTTGCTGCTGTCTTAGGGCCAACCCCCGTGATGCCGGGAATATTATCCGAGGAATCGCCGATCAGTGCCAGATAATCTATGATCTGATGGGGTTGAACTCCGAATTTTACGGCTACTTCTGTAACACCGCGCTTCATAAAACCTGTTTTCTTCGGATCCGGAATAAGCATTGTTACCCGGTCATTAACTAATTGCGCTAAATCCTTGTCAGAACTAACCACATATACTTTATATTCGTTGAATTCGGTGACAATGCCGGCAATCAGGTCATCCGCCTCATAGCCTTCTCTAACCAGCAGCGGCCAACCAAATGCCTCAGCCAACTCTTTAATATAAGGTAGTTGAACACGCAATTCTTCCGGCATGGGAGGACGATTGGCTTTATAACTTGGAGCAATCGCCAGCCGAAACGCGGGTTTGCCGCAGTCAAGCGCCATAGCGCCATAGTTTGCCGGATAATCCTTATCAATTCTTAGCAACAACCTGGCAAAAGCAAATACCGCATTGGTCGGCATTCCCTGAGAGTTAGACAAAGAACGGATAGCATAGAAGCAACGGAAGATTTGTGAATATGCGTCAATCAGCAGAATGGCATCTTCAGGCATGAAATTTTTCTCTCGTCATATTACGCGGGTAATTATTTAAACGCGGGAAACTTCCTTTTCTGATAAGAAAGGGAAGTTTAGGGCTTAGGCTCTCAAGCGTTTTAGAGGAGTAATTATGAAGAGGAGAAAATTGCGTATAGGAACTTGAAAGACCTAAACCCTAAAACTTCTGAGTATATTATAGCATAGGTTTGTGAAAAAAGAAATAAATAATCAAAAAAAAACACTTTTTTTGCATTTTTACTAAAATTTGTGGAAAATATGGCATAAAATGGCTTCTTGATTACGGTCTGGCTATGTCGTTGGCAGGTATACAAGGACATTATCAATCAGTCGGGCTTTTTCGAATTTAACAGCCACGGCTAACAGGATAATTTGTGTTGATGGCGAAATCGCTTTCAGATTATCTGCATCAAGAGCTTTGACATAATCAATGATACCGCCTTCTGCACGGATTGCATGTGAGATACCCTCAACTATGCTATCAATTTTATTGACACCGTTGATTTTTAACCTGTCTTTGGCGGCTTTAAGTTCGCGATAGATTACACTTGCCGCCTGTTTTGCGTCACGCGAAAGGTAGCGATTTCGAGAACTCATGGCCAACCCATTTGGTTCCCGGATAATGGGAGAGATTATTATCTCCAATGGAAAGTTGAGGTCGCGCGTTATTTTTTTTATAATCAAGGCCTGCTGCGCGTCTTTCTGGCCGAATATGGCATAATTAGGGAGGGTTATGTTGAATAATTTTGCGACAACAGTGGTTACGCCACGAAAATGTCCCGGTCGACTTCTGCCGCAAAGTGTTTGGGAGAGTTGTTCTTCAGAAACCCAAACACTGTGATTCCCGGCATACATCTCAGACACGGGTGGAGCGAAAATCACATCAACTCCGTGTTTTTCGCACAATTCGCAATCATAATCAAAATTACGCGGGTAGTTTATCAGGTCTTCATCTGGAGCGAATTGTGTGGGATTAACAAAAATAGAAACAACAATGATATCGGCGAGTTCACGGGCTCGTTTTATTAGTGAAAGATGGCCTTCGTGTAAGCTTCCCATGGTCGGTACTAACGCGATTCGTTGCCCGCTCCGCTTTGTTTCCATGGAGTATGACTGCATTTGCTTGATAGTGGAAATAATCTTCATATCTCGTACCGCAGTGGGGGTGGTCATTTATCGACATCAACCATCCAGTGGTGGTCGTCGGGAATTTCGCCGTATTGAAGGCCAACCATCGTCTGGTAAAGTTTTTTTAAAACGGGTCCCATTCCAGCGGTGCCGTAATCGTAAACCTCGTTTTTGTAAAAAATTTTGCCGACCGGGGTTATTACCACGGCAGTGCCGCACCCACCCACCTCAGCGAATTCCGGGAGCTCAGATTTATGGATGGGGCGTACTTCAACGGGAATATCCAGATCGCCGGCTAGTTGTATCAGCGATTTGTTTATTATACTTGGCAATACTGACCCTGAGTCGGGAGTCGCATAAACCCCGTCCCGGGTTATAGCAATAAAATTGCTTGTGCCAAACTCTTCCACGTATTCGTGGTTCTTTGGGTCAAGAAACAGAGCAACTGAACAACCGTTATCCTTTGCGCATTTTGTAGGATAAAGACTTGCGGCATAATTTCCGGCAACCTTGATATGGCCGGTTCCTTTCGGGGCGGCTCGATCCAGGCCATCAGCAATCATTGCGTCAACCGGTTTTATCCCTCCTTTGTAATACGGGCCAACCGGTGAAGCAAAAATAATCAGTTCGTATTCATTGCTTGGAGATATGCCGATTTGGGGAGTTGTGCCGAACATCACTGGTCTAATATAAAGCGACCCCCCTGTCCCGTAGGGAGGAACGTAGTCCAAATTGTCTTTGACCAAAGTCAAAACCGCATCAACAAATTTATCTTCCGGAAATTCCGGCATCAATAAATATCGCGCGGTCGAATTGAGTCGTCTGGCATTTTCCTGTGGACGGAATACTCTTACTTTGTTATCGCGACAACAAAACGCTTTCAATCCCTCAAAGCAGGTTTGACCATAATGAAGACAGTTAGAGGCAATGGAAAGTTTGATGTCATAGTCATTAAATAGACAACCAACATTCCAGCGTCCATCTTCGTAGCGGAAACGAATGTTGGATTTAGTCGGCAGTAGTTCGAACCCAAGTTTGTCCCATTCAATTTTCATATTGCAGTTAATCCAGTAAGTAATCAGTGCCCCAATGAATTTTTTTCGTTGGCACTGGTTATTAGTGCGCAAAATTCGGTGCATCAGTTGTTTTTACGAAAAATCTCGATTGAAATTGTAAAATAAACTGAAAAAATTAATAAAAGTGTGTTACTATAACTTTACAATTGCAAATATCAATACTAAAGTGTTGTTAATAGAAATTACGAATTTATAGAAAATAAAACAGGGCATTACGGATTATGAAAATGGTAAAGGTGATTGGAAGCGGTTTGCTTGCAGGAATGATGTTGCTGGGAAGTGGTTGTGGTATGTTTGACAGTACTTTGCCGGTAGAAGACACGTCACCGATTCCGGGTGCCACAACCGGGCCGCGAGGAGACGGCGGCTTGGTTATTGGTGATCCTGAAGCCGGTGAGCTGGGTAAATGGGGTGATGGCGCCAGTCCTGATTCCCTGGGAAAGCAGCCCGGCGAATGGGAACCGGTGCCAGACCTCTCTTTTCCCACTATTTATTTTGCTTATGACCAGGATGTAATTGGGGTTAGCGAACGACCGAAATTGCAACAAGTGGCCGATTATCTGTCCGGTAATACTTCGCTTGGTCTTATTGTTGAAGGTCATTGTGACGAACGCGGAAGCGATGAATATAATCGGGCATTGGGCGAACGGCGAGCAATAGCCATCAAAAACTATCTGGTGGATCTCGGGGTTGCAGACGGTCGTATGAAAACTATCAGCTATGGTGAGGACCGTCCGGCAGTATCGGGTTCTGCCCCGGGTGTCCTTGCAAAAAATCGCCGTGGCGAACTAATTCCGGCCAGAATACGGTAAAATTCAATCAATTAGAGCTAACCTTTCCGTCCCTATTATGTGATGGAAAGGTTTTTAATTTGAAAAATTCTTTGTGGAGAAATGTGCCAATTGAAAGCTGATAAATTCTACGTAACCACACCAATCTATTATGTCAATGACCAACCGCATATCGGACATGCCTACACCACTATTCTCGCCGATGTGCTGGCCAGATACTATCGTTCATTGGATGTGCCGACATTTTTTTTGACCGGAACTGATGAACACGGTCAAAAAGTGCAGAGAGCCGCTGAAGAACACGGCATGACACCGCGGGAACAGTGTGACGTAACGGTAGTGCGATTTATGGAACTTTGGCGAGAATTGGAGATAACCAACGACAAATTTATTCGCACTACAGATGAAGGACACAAAGAGGTGGTGCGCGAAGCTATGCAGGATTTGTACGATCGCGATTTAATTTACCGCGCGGAATATAGAGGATGCTATTGTGTGCCATGTGAACGCTTTTTCTCAATCAGAGACTTGAAAGATGGCAGGTGTCCGGAGTGCCTGCGTGAGGTTGCAGCGATTACCGAATCCAACTATTTCTTCCGGATGAGCCGTTATCAGGAGTGGTTGATAAAGTATATTGAATCACACCCAAATTTCATCATGCCTGCTTTCAGGGCCAATGAAACGCTCGGATTTTTACGTCAACCGCTCAATGACTTGTGCGTTTCCCGTCCAAAATCGCGTCTTTCCTGGGGTATTGAGTTGCCGTTTGATTCCGATTACGTGTGTTACGTCTGGTTTGACGCACTGATCAACTATATTTCAGGAGCAGGCTGGAAGCGCAATGACGAGATGTTTCGTTGCTGGTGGCCGACATCCTGCCACTTGATTGGCAAGGATATTCTCACCACTCACACCGTCTACTGGCCGATTATGCTCAAGGCGATGGGGCTGGAAATGCCGGAAACAATTTTTGCACACGGCTGGTGGCTTACCGGTCGTGAGAAGATGAGCAAATCACGGGGCAATGCAATCAACCCGATGGAGATGATAAAAAAGTACGGAGTTGACGCGTTCCGCTATTTCCTTATGTCTGAGATGTCGTTGGGACAGGATGCGTCGTTCACTGAAGAAGCCTTCGTTAGTCGTTACAATAGTGATTTAGCCAATGATTTGGGTAATTTGCTCAGCCGGGTAGTGAAGATGACGTTGCGTTATAATTCCGGAATAATTCCTCAGCCAGGCCTTGTGACTGACGAGGAAAACACCCTCAACCTGATGGCGGCCAACGCCGTAACCGGGATGGAAAATGCGTTGCGTGATATGAAATTGGAACAAGGTATTGAAGCCGTGATGAATGCGGTGCGGGCCGGGAATCGTTATCTGGAAAAAACCGCTCCCTGGACGCTGGCGAAACAAGGTAATCATGAACGACTCAATACCGTGCTGTATACAACTGCCAATGCTTTGCGAAAAGTTGCTACGCTGTTGCATCCAGTCATGCCGGGTAAAATGAATGAGTTGCGTCGCGCCCTCGGGATACCCGAAGAACAACTCGAAAAATGTTCAATTACTGATCTTAACCAGTCGACAAATTCCCTTACCAATCTGGTAATGCAGGATATCGACGCCTTATTCCCGCGTATTCGCGAAGAATAAAACATCTTCAAAACCTCCGGGTTCGAGAAGTTTTAAATCCGCTTATAATTAGAGCTTATTCGAAAAGCTCTAAAAACTCGAAAGATCGCAACCGCTTTGCGGCAAGTTTCTTATGGATGTATTTTCCCGTTCATGCCTCGGACGATATTCATATCGCCCATCGGCCTGAACAAAAAAATCCAAACCATAATTTAACTTGTCCAACCCGATATTTTCAGCTTTACAGAACACCAGACTGTGTAGTATTGACCCCGAACCAAAGGAAAGAGTGAGGGGTTATGCACTGATTGAAATATGCAAAACTCAGGCGAAAGAATGAAAGGAAAAAATTTGCGCATCGCAGTATGCATAAAGCAAGTCCCGGAAACCAAAACGGTAAAAATGGATGAAGTAACCGGAAAACTGGTACGGGAAGGGGTCGTTTCAATCATTAATCCATTGGACGTTTATGGCATTGAAACCGCTCTCAAACTAAAAGAGTTGTATGACGCGGAAACAATGGCAATTACCATGGGGCCTTCTCAAGCGGAAATGGCGCTTAGAGAAGCGCTGGCTATGGGGATTGATCAGGGCGCACTCGTGAGTGACCGCGCTTATGCCGGCTCCGATACCTGGGCCACTGCCCATATTCTGGCGGCAGCATTGCGTAACCTCGGCAAATTTGACTTGATTATTTGCGGTGAACGCGCCACCGATGGCGATACCGGACAAGTTGGTCCGGAATTGGCGGCGGCGCTGAGGTTGCCGCTTGCTTCATACGTCAACCATATTCCCAGTTGTAAAAACGGACTGTGTCGAGTTTCGCGATTGCTCGAAATGGGAGAGGAATATGCGACGATGCAGTTGCCGGGAGTTATGACTGTGGTTAAGGAAATCGGGGAACCTCGTTTGCCGACATTACGCGGCAAGCTTCGGGCCAGAAAAGCGAGGATTCACTATTTTAATCAGAAAAACCTGAACCTTAATCCTCAGTTCATCGGCCTGTACGGTTCTCCAACCAGGGTGGTGAAAATATTTCGTCCCAAAGTAGCGCGTCAGTGCCAAGTTATTCACGCTGATAATGACCAGAAGATTTCTCAGGCGGCTGAGTCGGTAGTTGCTGCATTGACCAAAGCTAACTTTCCGAGAAGAGAGTAAAAAAAAATACCTCAAGCTTCCAGCTTGAGAAGAGAAACGCAAGCAGGAATGTTTGCGGTACTTTGGGAGCGGCGGGTAAAAACTGTTAAAGTTGTCGAGTAATGCCCCGATCAGGAAAATTCCACGCCGAATTGACTTATTCTCCATCCTGCTGCCTTTTCAAAATGGAGCATTCAAGCTTGCTTTAAAAGAAAAAGTCGCCATCCTTCCCATCGCCATAAAAGGAACTACAGCCGCTATGCCTAAAGGGAAATGGCTATTGGGCTTAAAAGTAAAGGTCCCCATGAGCGTGCTTCCCGCATTGGAGACCCGATCCCGATTTGGACTTGATCGCGCCATCAGGAGCTCAATCTACTGGTTCTGGCGGACGCGCTTCGCTTGTCCGCCAGAACAAGGCAATATATGGTAATTCTGGCGAGTTGTAAATTAAAATTTCCCGAATAACTTTTTAATATTACTCGATCGTGGAAGCGTAATACCAGCATGGTAATATCGTCGGACTGAGGCGCATCGCCAACAAAAACGTCAAGGGCGGTTGAATAATGCGGGGGAAATGATCCCGATCCCCGCAATATTTCATTCTTATTTTCACTATTTTCATCATATCCTTCAAAAGTCGGTGCAATAATCAGAACATCATGCCCCTTTTTTCGTAAATTTTCAGCAAAAACTTTCGACCTGTGCAATTGGAAATCAGGGTGTTGAATGCTGATTTAGTTGAAAAGGCGAGGGTAATTAAGATAACGTCTTGAAGTTTTATTATAATGTTTTATATTTATTAGATTAACAAATATATAAATTGACAATAAATTAGATTGTTCTTTTTGTCTAAAAATCTGACAAGGAGAGCTAACAAAATGGCTAAATATCGAGTAAAAGTTGATGTCCTAATCGAGGAAGTTGTTGATGGAGAATCATCTATAGACAATTTGGATCGGGCTTCCGGTCGCCTTCTAGCGGAGAAAGACGCGGAAAGTATTGATAAAGTGGAACGAGTCGTCATGGAGCGAAGTTACGCGGAAATCCGACGGGCGTTGGGGGAGCATTTCAGCTTTATCTCAAAAAAAAAGCCGAGTCGATAGCCTCATCAGGCAAGGTTATGAAGAACGCGACAGCTTATCGAGTGGAGGGTGAATCTGGCCGATTTGAGTTTATCACTCACAAAGCGGTGGGAAATGATGGTCGCGTTTTTGACGCGGCGCGTGATTTTCTCGTTGGTCTTTCTGGCAAGCAACGTTATCGTACCGAAGGTTTTAACGAAATAGCGCTGATTCATGGTTGCGTTGATATGTCATATCGTAAAACCGCGAAGGCGTTGACTAGAATTCGTCATCAGGAAGCGTCAACGTCGAGTGAAACTCTTCGATATTACGTTGAAAGCGAAGGAGATAAGATTATTAAAAATATTAGTGAACAATCTCGCGAAATTTTTACTGATTATGGTTTCGATGAAAATGGGGTTCCTTTTTATGGTCGTCAGCGGCCTGTTCCGAGTGACGCTCTCGCGTCTCCCGAGCGGGTTTTAGCCGTGGTTAAAGAAGTCGCGGCAAATGGTGATTTCAGCGTTAATGACCTCATTTCAAATCCAGTAGCCTATGAAAACCCTGACGCTACGGTCAACGTTTCGGTGGACGATGTAGGCGTGAAAAAGCAGAAGGACATTCGGGATAAAAAACGGATAATTATTAATAATAAAAGAGGAATTGACCCCGCCAATAATTACGCTAATATTCACAATAAAAAAACGAAGCGTGAACGAATTCAGCACACCGTCGCTCATATTCAAAGCGATAGAGGTTGTTACGCCCTGGTGGGCTATGGGGTGGCGGCGACGTTGAGCCTGGTAACCGCGTTTTTACTCAAAAATAAGTTGATGAGACGACGCGTGGTGTTTTTTGTCGATGGGCAACGGAGCCTGAAAAATCATATCGTCAAATTGTTCGATTGGAGCGGCGCGGGAATAATTCTGGATTGGTATCATATACCTAAAAAATGTTCGGAATTGTTGAGCTTGGCGATGAGCGACCGGGACGCTAGAAACCACGCCTTAAAAGATGTTAAAAAGTTGATTTGGCATGGTTTGGTGGATCAAGCCCAACAATCACTGAAGCGGATTGATAGGCGTAACATCAAGAACCCAAAGGCGATAGCGGATTTGATCGGCTACCTTGAGCGCAATCGAAATCACATTCCCTGTTACGCGGCGCGCGAACGGCTTGGATTGCGGAACTCAAGCAATATCGGTGAAAAAATGAACGATCTGATCGTTTCTGAAAGACAAAAGAATAATGGCATGAGTTGGACGCGATCTGGATCAACCACGCTCGCCGCTCTTAACGCCATCAAAATCAACCAAGAACATCACGCCTGGTTTGAGAAAAGGACAATCCCGTTCAAAATGGTGGCGTGAGGCTGGCAAATAGAGATTTCCAATTGCACAGGTCGAAAAATTGTACAGATTTCGCCACGCCACCCACATGGGGATAATAAGTATTGGTGAACATGCAAATATTCAATTTAAATCTCCTTTAATCGATAGGGTTGATCAAAATTCTTTATTTTTTCTTCTCACGGCCTTTGTTCATTTCAAAGAATATTTCTTTGAAATGGGTTATAAGCAATGACTTTTCGGGCATCTCAGCCAGGACATTTTAACGCATCCGCCCAAACTCAAATACATATTTCAACGTGACGACAACCGCTGCGTTGACAACGATAGCGGTCGCGCGGGAGCACGACCCTCCGCCGCGCCAGAAGGCGCGGGATAATGCGGGCAAAACCCGTGGAAGGATAGCCTCCGTGCCGTCCGAAAGCACGCGTACCCGCACCTGCAAGCACACCAAAGATTGCTGCGCGATCATAAACAGATTCGAAAAGTTTTGAAGGTGTTTATGATTCTGATTCTGATTTCGGGCTGAAATATTCAACCTATAGAACTCAGTTGACGCATAGTCAAA
>JAGYNC010000159.1 GCA_018400135.1 Victivallaceae bacterium | reverse complement strand
AGCGAGGTCTGAAAGCCCGGGACAATAACAGAACGGCAATCCCGATTCAGAAAAGAGTCCGCGTCTACCTGCGTCTTGTCAAAAATCAGCCGGATATTTTCTCCGGCTTGAAATCCACCTGCATTCTGCTAAATTTAAAGTCACTATCAGTAATGCAATAGCGAGGCCGTATGAAGACAAGGTTTTTTACCAATGAAAATGAAAATACTCTCCTGAACAAATTCATTGGAATACTTGAAAACAATAAAGATATTCGCTTTTTCGATGCGCTCGTCGGCTACTTTCGAGCGTCCGGCTACTTCGCCATCCGTCCGTATCTGGAAGCGGTTCCGCATATTCGCATCCTTGTCGGCATAGATGTCGATAAAATACTGGCGCGTTATCATTCTGAAGGCTTGTTGTTTCATGGCGATGCCGCCGCGACTATTGGAGCTTATGTAAATTCTTTCCGGAATGATATTCAACGTTGTGCCTACAGCAAAGAGGTTGAGGACGGGATTGTCCAGTTCATTCATGATATTGCCACCAAAAAAATTGAACTCAGGGCTCATCCACATCGCAAGCTTCACGCTAAAATCTATATATTTCGTCCTGAAAATTGGAATGAGCACAGGACTGGACACATAATTACCGGCTCTTCGAATCTTACCAATACCGGGTTAGGTAAAGGAAAAGTTTCCAATTACGAATTCAATGTCCTGCTCAACGATTATGACGACGTTAAATTCTCGACTGATGAATTCGAACGCCTCTGGAAGGAAGGAACCAGTATTCTGCCGACGCAACTGGAAAAAATCAAAGATGCGTCTCATTTAAGCGATACAATAACCCCGTTTCAACTCTACATTAAGATGCTGATGGAATATTTCGGACGCAGTATCGACTTTGACCCGAACTCCGTTTTTGACTTGCCTAAAGGATTTAAAAAACTCTCATATCAGGTAGATGCGGTCAATCAAGGGTACGAATTACTAAAGAAGCATAACGGGTTTTTCCTGTCGGATGTCGTCGGCCTGGGCAAAACGATTATTGCGGTAATGATTGCCAAGAAATTCTTCTATTCCAACCATTATCCGTCGCATATTTCCAAGACTCTGATTGTTGTGCCCCCCGCAATGAAAGAAAACTGGGAAGAAACGGCGGAACTCTTCGGATTGCAAAACTTCAAAATCACAACCAACGGCAGTTTGCATAAAATCCGCAATCCCAGGGCGTTTGATCTGATCATCGTCGACGAGGCCCATAAGTTCAGAAATGACACGGCGGATGCGTATGACCAGTTGCAGCGATTATGCAAAATGCCGTCATCCAGACAGGATGCGTCGGGACAACCCGTCGCCAAAAAGGTGATTCTTGTTTCCGCCACTCCGCTCAACAATCGTCCGGAAGATATCCGGAATCTGGTGTATTTGTTTCAAGACGGCAGAAATTCGACTCTTGATATTTCAAATCTCGCCGGATTCTTTGCCAAAATCATAAAAAAATACAAGGCTGGAACGAAAAACGGCGTTCCTCTCGAAGAGAGCAGAAGAATAGTAGCAGAAATTTACCATGAGATTCGTGAACATATTATCGTTCCGGTTACTATTCGCCGCACACGTACCGACCTGGAGGAGTACGGACAATATCAGGACGACCTGAAAAAGCAGGGGGTCAGCTTTCCGAAAGTTAAAAAACCGCAAAAGATTTTTTATCAACTGGATGACCACCTGAATGAATTATACGACGAGACCATACATTGTCTGTCAAGTAAGATCACCTATTATCGTTATCAGGCAATCGCCCTCCTGAATCCTGAACCAAAAGCTAAGTATAAATCCGCCGATCTGATTTCATTGCAGTTGAAGAAAATCATGAAAACACTGCTGATAAAAAGATTGGACAGCAGTTTCCATTCATTCAAGACCTCCTTGTCAAGATTCAAGGTTGCAACGGAGGCGATGGTAAAGATGTTTGCCAACGGGAAAATTTATATTGCGCCAAATCTCAATGTCACGGAATTTATCGTGGACGAACGCGAGGAAGCACTGATCAGTTTGCTGGCGGTTGCAAGAGAAACCGACCCGTCGATTGAGATATTTACTCCGGATGACTTCGAACCCGATTTTATCGTTGGTTTGAAAGAAGATTTGACCGTGCTCTCGGAATTGACTCGAAGATGGAACGCGATAGATTACGATCCCAAGTATGATCTCTTTAAAAAATACCTCAAGGAGAACTTGCTGTCGAAATCATTTAATCCCGCTGGCAAGCTGGTGATCTTTTCGGAAGCAATGGACACTACCGAATATTTGTACCGGCGTTTGCTGAACGACGGGTTCACCCGCATCCTGTCGGTAAATTCGACTAATCGCAACGCCCTGAAAACTGTCGTCAAAGAGAACTTCGATGCCAATTGCGCTTTGCTGGAACAGCGCGACGACTATGATATCGTCATCAGCACCGATGTGCTCAGCGAAGGTGTCAACCTGCATCGTTCGAATATCGTTGTCAACTATGACACGCCATGGAATTCCACCCGGCTGATGCAGCGCATTGGACGGGTAAACCGTATCGGTTCCAAAGGGGACTGGATTCATGTCTTTAATTTCTTCCCGACTGTCCAGGTCAATGACACCATTGAACTTGAAAAAAAGGCGGTACTTAAACTTCAGGCTTTTCATTCCGCGTTGGGCGAGGACAGCCAGATTTATTCCGACATTGAAGAAGTCAACACTTTCGGCATGTTTGATAAATCAGTGGAGGAGGAAAAAGACGAACGGCTGGGAATATTGATGGAATTGCGGGCATTCAAGGAAAAAAATCCGCATGAATTCAGAATTATTCAAAATCTGCCTTTGAAAGCCAGAAGCGGTCGCTTCACCACCCAGGCGACACTGCCCGAGGACAATACCATCTGCTACCTGAAAAACAGCAGAAAAGATGTCTTCTACCGAATCGAGGCGAACTCCGAAATCGAAGAACTGAGTTTTCTCCAGGCGGTCGAAATCGCCAGGTGCGAGAAGCAGACCCCGCGCGCGCCGCTGGTGAAAAAACATTACGAACAAGTCAATCTGGCGATTGATGATTTTAATCAAAAACTCCAGGCGGATGCCATAAGCGCCAGAACGGTGGAAATGAAACCTTCCCCGAATGAACTGAGAGCATTGCGTTTTCTGGAGGCCGTCGGCAAGCTCGATCAAATGGTCAGCGAAAATGAAATCTACAAAATAAAGGCGGCAAAAAAAGCCATCCAACTGGCAAAATACCAGCATTTACAGCGCGAAATCGCCAAACTGCAGAAAACCGTTCAGACGGCCAAATTGAATATGGCAGCGACAATCGAAGCACTTATGAAGATTCTGGACAAATATATCGAGGATTACAACGAACTTCTACATGAAAAACGGCCGGACAAACCGACCATCGAAGTCGAACCTATCGCGCCCGATATTATCATCTCCGAATCATTTACGAAGGAATAACCACCGATGGAACGAGCAAAACTCAAGTCCCTGTTGAATGCCGATTATAATTTTGATAACTGGCTCGAGATTTACCGCTATCTCTTCGCCAAGGTCGATTTCTTCGCCAATCCGTCTCCTATCGAAAATAGCGAACTAAGAATTTCGCAGTTTAAACAAATCGGTTACGTCTCTCTCCGTGATGACTCGCGGATTGCGCTGTTTGAAGTGGAAGTAGCTCCCGGCATCCAGATTGCCAGAAACCGGATATACCTGAACAACGTTATTTCCAGATGGATTGCCGGAGGCGGACTTTATTCCGCGGCAATCGGCATTTTCTATTCCCAGGAACAACCCGACTACCGCTTTACCTTTGCCATGCGCGGCGCGAAACTCACCGCCGACATGAAAGTTGAAGAAGTCAAAACCAATCCCAAACGCTATACCTACGTTCTCGGGAAAAACGAGAAATGTGAAACCGCCGCCCGACGGTTCGAGGAACTGAATAAAAAAGGCAACGCTATCTCCATCAACGACGTGGAGAACGCGTTTTCGGTCGAGAAGCTGAATCGGGAATTTTTCCGCAAGGTTTCCGATTCCTTCTATAGGCTGGTCGGCGGCACGGTTGAAAAGAAAAGTTTCAACCATTCTCTGATACTGCCTTCCATTGATTATGACAAGGATAGGACGGCGGAACAGAAGTACCAGAAATTCGCGGTACGGCTGATTGGGCGCATCGTCTTTTGCTGGTTCCTGAAATTCAAGAAATCCAAAGCCGGTAAACCGCTGATACCGGAAGATTTGTTGTCGACTCAAGCCGTAGATAACAGTTCCAATTACTATCACGACATCTTGGAAAAACTGTTTTTCGAATGTCTTAATACTCCCGTGGAAAAACGCAACTCCAACATCCTTGCGGGGGCGGATGATATCCCGTTTCTCAATGGCGGACTGTTCGAGCCGCAACATGGCGATTATTACGACCTCCAGGAAATCGCCGGGTGGTACCAGTCGAAATATTATGCCATGCTGACCATTCCCAATGAATGGTTCCTGACCTTTTTTGAAACCCTGGAACAGTACAACTTCACCATTGATGAAAATTCCATTTTCGATGCCGATATTTCAGTTGATCCTGAAATACTCGGGTGTATTTTCGAGAATCTGCTGGCCGAAATCAATCCGCAAACCGGTGAAACCGCCCGCAAATCCACCGGCAGCTACTATACCCCGCGCGAAATCGTTGACTACATGGTCGATCAATCGCTGATCGAATGCCTGAAAACCAAGACCGGACTGGATGCCGAACGCCTGCAACGCCTGTTATCCTATCAAGAGCAGATCCTGGACGATAAGGATAAAGTCAAGTTCACCGATGTGGAAAAAAGAAAAATCTCCGACGCTCTGCACCAGATCAAGGCGCTTGACCCGGCCTGCGGTTCCGGTGCCTTCCCGATGGGTATTCTTCATAAGATGCTTTATGCCTTGAGTCAGGTTGATCCGGACTCGAAAATGTGGTATGATCAGCAGGTCTCCAGCGTTGCCGACTATAAACTAAAAGAAAACCTGTTGGCTAAATTCAATGAAGACAATGTGGCGTACATCCATAAGCTCGGGATTATCAATCATTGCGTTTATGGCGTGGACATTCAGCCGATTGCCGTCGAAATATCCAAGTTGCGTTTTTTCCTGTCGCTGGTGGTTGATGAGAATGTGGACGATACGGAAAATAATCGCGGTATCAAGCCATTGCCCAACCTGGATTTCAAATTCGTGGCGGCGAATTCACTTATTTCAGCGCCTGGCAACCATGGGAAAAGCACGCGACCAGATACCCTGAATCTAGGCGATGAGAAAATGGTGAGTGTTGATTTCGACTTTGCCGATATCGATCCCTTCTTCACAAAGTTCGACGAGCTTGCCGAAAAATATTTCTACGCGGACAATAAAGCCGCCAAAGCCGATATCCGCGCCGAGCTGGAAGCTGTCGTCAAAACTAAAGTCGATGAGAAACAGAACGAAATCAATAATCTTTTGACTGGCTTGTCCGGCGGTAACTCCGAAAAATTCCGCGACGCGTTGAAAAAGAAACACCGAGAACAAATTGTAAAACTCCAGAGAGAACAACAGTTATGGGAAAGCTACCTCAATATTTTCAGTGGGGAATCAGTAGACTTCTTTGAGCCACGTTACTTTTTTCCGGACGTAAGGGACGGATTCGATATCGTTATCGGCAATCCACCGTATGTAGATTCAGAAATAATGACAAAAGAAAATTCAGAATATCGAGAAGTGTTAAAATCAATTTATAGTTCTGCAAAAGGGAATTGGGATTTATTTGTTGTATTTGTTGAGATGGGAATGAAGTTAACAAAAACTAAAGGAACTCTATCGTATATAGTTCCCAATAAATTGATATCGGCAAAATATACTTCGGACTTAAGGTCTTTTCTAAATACAAAAACAATTCATGAGTTAATTGACTATTCAATGGTAGATGTATTTAAGGAGGCAAATGTCTATCCGATTGTTTTTTTAGCAATTAATAGTAAACATGACAATTCTGTAGTTTTTACGAAAGTAATGAAAAATCTATTAGAGCCGATGTCATCTAATACAATAGATTCAAGTATTTTTTATTCAGATATTTTCTGGGATAAATATTTTTTTGATAAAAAAGT
>JAGYNC010000158.1 GCA_018400135.1 Victivallaceae bacterium | reverse complement strand
TGGTATGTTGCGCAATCCGGGAATAAATATTGAAAGCCGGAAATGCCGGAGCAATCATCCGGAAGCGTTGTCGTTTATCTTTGTTTCCCATCAGGGACCTCACTTTTTATTTTATTTGTCAATACAGCTGCTCTTTGAGGGTGAAACCTTTTTTTTAAAAGCAGTTATAAATTATAAATGCGCCATTACGGCGCATCAGTTATTTGTTTTATACTCGATAAATAATTTAACTAAATTTCTCACGAATCCAGGGATTTATTATAATTGATAATTGATGTGTCTGTTGACAACTCTTCTTCAGCGTTATTTTCATGCTCAATGGACTTGTCCGCTTCCGGCGGAGGAGTTGCGGCATGGTGAACATCAACATTGTTTTCAAGTGAAGGAACCGGTGGGCATTGAGGTTTTTCTGACGATGCAAACGGAGAACGTAATTTGCCGACTGAATCCAGATAAGATCGTGCCGGTTTGATTTTTTGTTTAGTAATTTTTTCCTGTCGCACCGCTTCCGGATCAGCTCTGAAATCACATATTTCATCAGAAAACTCACCGGTTCCCCTTATTTCGTACAACAATTTATTGGAACGTCGCAGTTCTACAATAATTTCAGAGATCTCGCTCTCCAATCGTTTTATATGCCAGACCTGGCTATTGAGTTCAGCATCATTAGTCAATCTGAATTTCTTAAATTCGTTGAAGAATCTCGCCAACTTTGCCAGAGTTACAAGAAACACCAACCAAGTAAGAAAACTTACGAAAACAAGACAATAAATCGAAAAATTAATATTCATCACACCATCCCTCGTCGTTTTCGCGTCACAAAAAAACCCAAACCCTACTTTATAATACACGTACTATAAAGTAAATGCAAGCGCTAATGAAAAATCGCGCGTACCTGATCAATATGCCAATTCTCGTTGACAGCCTTTTCCAGCTTTGATGCTTTACTGACGTTGCCGAGGAGAATGCCGCCGACAACCCGGTCGCGGCGATAGAAAAGCTTGCAATATTCCATTGCAGTTTGGCTTTTGGCAACAACTTCCGATTCACAACTGTTTTGCGTCTCGCCAATAGAAAATAATTTAATACCAAATGCGACTAATCTGGCGCCATACTCATCCGATTCGAACCGCCCGGAATCACCGATCATATTACTCCCGGCGATCATCCCCTGATCGCGGGCGGCATTCCACAGGCCAAATATATGGCCATCGCATTCCGCGCAATCACCAGCCGCGTAAATATTGCTGACGCTGGTTTCCATGTAGCGATTGACAATAATACCGCGGTTTACGGCAATACCCGCATCATGTCCAATCTCCACATTGCGGCTGATACCGACAGAGACAATCACGAGGTCACAATCAATGTTTTCGCCAGCGGAAGTTGTTACTCGCTTAACCTTACTCTCACCGTTTATGCTTGTAAGAGTAACTCCGAAACAGGTTCTGACACTGGAATTAGTCTCTATTGCCCTAATTAACAGCGGTGCACCCTCGTCATCAATCTGCCTGGGGAGCAATGCAGGACAAGCCTCAAGAACAGTAACCGCTATGCCGCGCCGATTAATATTATCGGCCATCTCCAAGCCGAGCAAACCTCCGCCAACAACACAAACTCTTTTGCAACCCGCATCTAATAGCTGATGCAATTGATCAAGATCGGATTTTTCGCGTAGTGCCACCACGCCTTTTAGATTAATTCCGGGAATGTCCGGCATAAGGCACCGCGCTCCGGTTGCCATCAGTAGTTTGTCGTAAGCAACCGTTTCGCCGTTTTTAAGTTTTATTATCTGCTGATCAGAATTAATGCCAGCAACCTCGTTATTCAGATGCAGCTGAATTCGCAGCTTGTCATAAAATTCAGCCGGGTGCAGCAAGAATTGTTTTTCGGGCAATGCTTCCATCAACATGCGCGTCAACGCGGGACGACGATATGGCAGACTTGATTCCCTCGAATAAATTTCAACCTCTATATTTTCATCGCCGTCTCTGACCTTTTTAGCGGCCTCAACAGCAGCAACACCGGAACCAATAATAATTATTCTCATGATCATTCACCTGTTCTTGCCCAAATGCAAATGGCTAACAATATTATTGAACATACATGGAAAGCTGAAAATAGCAACCGGGGAGATTTAACCACTGATGAATGACGTGGTGGCTCATTTACGGGGCGTGACGTTGCATCAACCGCAAAATGAAGTAGATTAATCGGCAACAAGTGCTAAAAGTGCGGATTGTTTCCAGGTGAAACATTCCCCGCTTCCGCAACCATTCTTCTGGTGAATGAGCACTGGAAAAGAAATGTTCTTTGAAATGATATAAGACCGTGAAAAAAAACCTTTGCCCACGCAGAGTATGAACCCAAAGGGGCATTTCGAGCACGGTTTTATTATGTATAAGAACAAACAATAAACAGGAGAACAGTAAAACAATGAATATTAAGAAAAACATCGAACAGGAAGATATTACCGGGAAACTCACCTCAGATGAAATGCAGGCTATCCTTGAACAAATGGGGGAAAAAGCCATTGACGCATCACGCGCGCTTGCAGCATTTTCCACTGCACAAAAAAACCACTGTCTTATGACCATGGCCACAGAGTTGGAGGAAGAAACCAAGATAATAAAAGAGGCAAATCGCAAAGATTTGACAGCGGGTGCGGCAAACGGACTAAGTGATGCCATGCTGGATCGCCTTAAATTGGATGATGGCCGGATTGCAGCCATGGCCAACGGCCTGCGGGAAGTTGCCGCGATCGAGGATCCGGTCGGCAAAAAATTGTCATCAACAATTCGTCCTAACGGTATCAAAATCGAGAAGGTGTCAGTCCCGATCGGCGTTATTGGCATTGTTTATGAATCACGGCCAAACGTGACCGCCGATGCCGCCGGGCTATGCTTGAAGGCAGGCAACGCGGTGATGTTGCGCGGCGGCTCCGAAGCAATTAATTCCAATATAGCGCTGGCACACTGTCTGAACCGGGCCGGCATTATGGCGGGGTTGCCGGACGGTGTGGTACAACTAATTCCCTGGACCGACCGGCGTGCTGTCTCTCTTATGTTGAAAATGAACCGCTATCTGGATTTGATAATTCCACGCGGAGGAGAAGGACTGATCCGGGCCGTAGTTGAACAATCAACCATTCCGGTGATTAAACATTACAAGGGCGTATGCAATATTTACGTTGATCGGGAATGCGATCGGGAGATGGCAAAAAACGTTATAAAAAATGCCAAATGCCAGCGGCCCGGAGTATGCAACGCAGTCGAAAACGTATTAATAAATCGAGAAATTGCTGAAGATTTTGTTCCCGCATTTTTCCAATTCATGCGAAAAAACAAGGTAGAACTGCGCGGAGACAGAGAATTCCTTCGCCACGCCCCGCAAGCAACAGCTGCGGCTGATGAAGATTATTATACGGAGTATCTTGATCTGATACTGGCGGTAAAAATCGTCGAAAACGTTGAGGAAGCGGTTAGATTTATCAACAAATACGGATCACGGCACAGTGACGGCATTATTACCACTAATCCGGATAGCGCATTCTATTTTATGTCACGAGTTGACTCCGCCACAGTTTACCACAATGCATCAACACGTTTTACCGACGGCGGCGAATTCGGTATGGGCGCGGAGATTGGTGTCAGCACCGACAAATTACATGCCCGCGGCCCGATGGGTCTACAAGAATTGACTTCCTATAAATATCTCATATTCGGCGACGGTCAGATTCGCGGCTGAGCGGGATCGGCAGTGCTGGATTGACTCCGCACGAAATCAAGACAGGTTATCGCGGCTTTCCGGCAGGCGCCCTCACTACCGCCGGAAAGCAAATCAACCACCCGTTGCATCTCGTTTTCAACTTCCCGCCGGCGCCCTCCCCCCGGCAAAATACGTTCCACTGCGGCAGTCAATTCCCGGGCGTTAACCCGCCATTGTAAGAATTCTTCAAAAATTTCCCGATTCGCGATAATATTGGCCATAGTAAAAAAACCGCGATACAATCGCACAAGAATCCCGGCAACTACCAGGGTTACCCAGTTGAGCCGATAAGCTACCACCAGTGGCAAACCGGCAATGGCAGCTTCAACTGTCACGGTGCCGGACGCTGCTAATCCCGTACCCGCCCGTTGCAGCCAATAGGGGGTATCACCCTGAGTAATCTGTACTTCCGGCACGTCCGGATTTGATTGTTTAAACCGCGTGTAAAGTGCCTGACAACGTTTGAATATTTTTTCGCGCGGTACTGAAATAACAAACTTTAATTCCGGATGTTTGACGTGCAGAACCGTCGCTGTCTCCAGCATCGAATTCAACAAACGGTTAACTTCCATTGCCCGACTACCGGGTAATAACAAAAAAGTTTGCGGGTCGCGTTGAATAGCAGGATCACTTCGCTCCCTGACAATATCGACCAACGGATGGCCAACAAACTCCGTTTCAAGTCCGGACCCGGCATAAACTTCAGATTCAAATGGGAAAATCACCAGCATTTTTCGACAATATTTTGCCAGCGTTCCAATCCTGCTTTTATGCCATGACCAAACTTGTGGGCTGACATACCAGATGACCGGAATACAACGCCGAAACATGCATGCGGCAAAACGCAGATTGAAACCGGGATAATCGATCAATACCACCGCGTCAGGGCGTTGTTTTCGGGCCCGACGAACCAGCATCCGAAAAATTTTGATAAAGGTAAAAATATGTTTGAAAACTTCAACAAAGCCAACTACTCCAAGATCAGTAGAATCAGCCAGAATATTTACGCCAGCTTTCTTCATAGCCGGCCCCCCCATGCCCGAAATCTCCACTTCACAGTGTTGTTCTCCGGCCAAATAGTTCAACTCTTCGGCCAGCCGCGCGCCATAAATATCACCTGACGCTTCCCCCGAAAAAATCCATATTTTATGTTTGCTATCCGGCATATAACGGAATACCCTCTGACATTAAAAAACAACAAAAAAGCCTTTTCCATCTAAATTACGACGAAAAAGGCCCAATACCTGAATGCGTGATAGTCAACTCTTTGTAATCGGCAGGAGATTACTCAAAACTCTCGAAAGTCAAATCATCCCCTTTGATGTCGATAAACAGACAACTGGTGAAGAAATCGACAATGTCAATGGGATGCAGATAAAAATCGACCTCGACCAAACCTGCGCCCACACTGAATCCGAGCGCCCAGTAATCCCGCGCCCCTTCCCAGAAGTCATAAATACGCTGTTCAGGACTGCAAAAACCTTCGTAATGTTCCCAGTACTCTTTTACCCAGCGACTGGTTGCCGTACGCTCTGTGTCCTCGGCGCCAACACATGTAAATTCCCAATTCCAACCATCTTCAAGTGCACCACCGTACTGCCGGTTGTAAGCCTTGATCGCCTTCGCGGTAGCACCAATCCCGCCACCAAACTGAAAAGCGCGAGTGGCGCGCAAATCAAGCCGCACGGTAGGACCCACACCAATATTCAAACTAAAGACGTCAAACAAATCGATAACACGATTGGGAACATAAAGAAAGACTTTGTCGACAACACCCTCTGCTTTAACGTTGAATCCAGCTGTAAGGAACAAAGCGCAAGTACAAACAAACAATATTTTTCTCATGACGAATCCTCGTTTTAGGTCTTGTTCTCAATAGGATAAAAACTTGAAATAAACTAATCTTAAAACTGCATTATGCAAACTTTTTTTCAGATATTTCACATTTTTGTAAACGCTGGTGAATATGCTATATTAATCGGAACCTTTTCGAAAAGGAAATAATATGACCGTATCTGGCAGAAAAAGTAAATCAACTGCTCAAAAACGATCGCGAAAATATTGGCGAATAGTGTTGCTGCTGAGCGGATTTATAATCGTCATAGCGCTTTTGGTTGTAATTTTCGGCGGGCTTTTCTGGGTGCTGTTTCCAGGCAATCCACGATTTCAACTAAAAAGAATTGAAGTTCACAGCGACGGCTGGTGGAATAATCGAGAACGTCTGATCGCGCAAAGACTCGGAGTAACGCCGGGTGAAGATAATTTGTTTGATCATCACCTGGCTGCATTGAGACAGCGAACCGCTAATTTGCCGGGCGTAGCGAGGGCCGAGATAGACCGGATACCGCCGGACACGCTGCGAATCAAAATCACTGAAAGAATTCCACGGGCATTCCTGGGGAG
>JAGYNC010000157.1 GCA_018400135.1 Victivallaceae bacterium | reverse complement strand
AGTGTCTATCTCAAGCCGGGCGCAATTTAGCGGCTTGCCGGTAATAATTGACAGCGTCCTGATAATTACTATTTTCTGAAGTTATATTTCCAGCCAAAAACAAAGCGTCAGTAGCCGGACTGCTCCCGGAATATTTAGCAATGAGTTTTTCAATCAACTGCAGAGCATTTTTTGTTTCCTGCATATGGGCATAAGCCTGTGCACGATCATAAAGAATTTTAGGCATAACTTCGGCATTTTCGCCGTACTTTTCCAGCATGGATTCGAGCACGCTTGCGGCTTCTTGATATTTCCCCTGCAACCGCAAATCATCAACCTGACGCAGTTGGGCGGCCGGGGCATAAACTGATCCGGGATATTTTTCGATCAACCGGGTAATCGTGGCGGCGGCGTCATCCGGTTTATCAAGAAAATAGTAAGCATAAACACATTTATAAAGGGCGTTAGCGGCAAACTCATTAGCCGGAAATTCTTCGACAAACTGCAAAAAATTTAAAACAGCCTTTTCATACTCACTCATTTCAAAATAGAGATTACCAGTATCAAACAAAGCATTGGCGACGAATCTGTTTTCAGGGTATTTTGACATAAACTCAAGATACGCGGCGATTGCTTCAGCATCGCGACCTAATTGTTGAAGGGTATAAGCGCGATAGTAATGCGAATCTGCCACAATATTTTCCGGGGAGTCAACGGCACATAATTCAGTGGCAAGCAAAAAAGATTGCTGATATTTTTCCAGTCGGAGTAAAGCTTGCAACTTTCTGAACCTGGCCCAATCTCGCCACTTGCTCGCTTCCTTTGCTGTTTCTGTAAACACCTCCACAGCCCGAAGATATTGCCCGCGGCGATAAAGCGATTCGCCATACAAAAATTTCCCTTCCAGCTTTTCATCCGGGGTTGTTCCACGATCAAACATGGTTTGATACATGCGAGAGGCTTCCTCATATTGTTCCAGCCGCTCGTTAATAGCAGCGGCTTCACGCGCGGCGGCAACCGCCTGTGAAGGCTCTAAGTCGGGCAACAGCAGGAGAGCATTATAAACTGCCAGAGCGTCTTTAGGCATACCGTTTTGATTCATTAGCCTGGCGCATTGGAATCGTACTGGGATCGTAGTTACGTCCCGGGAATAAAATTCAATATATTTCAACGCGGCCGCAATGGCTTCTTCCGGCATATTCGCGGTTACGCAGGTATCAATAACACGCTGTAACCCAATACGTCTTTCACTCTCTTTCAGTGCAAATTTAAATGCTTCCTTCAGAAAAAACACGGCGTCACCCGGTCGGTCATTGTTCAGATAATGAGATGCCGCCAACTGATTAATTTCGAACAGCAACGCATTGGGTTGCAGCAATATTTTTCCAGCGATTTCGTCATATTTCTTCTTTAGTTCCGAAAATTTTTTCTCTCTAACCATTTGCAGCAGCAATAACAATTCTAAATCAAAAGCATCCGGGTGATTGTTGTATTTGTTTGACTGTTCCAGCAATTTCCGACTCTGCTGAAGCTGACCGTCCATAATCATGGCATAAAGTTTCTGCCGAAATCCAACGAACTCCCAACGGGTACCTGCAGCGGCTTTTAACAGCAAATCGTAATAGTTAGTAGCATCGTCCCAATGTCGTTGCAGAATTAATGAATACCCCAGGGATGAGAGCAATTGAAAGTATAAAGTTCCAGTAATTGGTTGGCGCAAAACGTCTTTCAACAGAGATTCAGCTTTTTCCGGTTCGCCCTTAAGCATTAAAATATCAGCTTTAAAGAGCGTAGTTTTGATAGTTTCGGCAAGTGGGAATCTGTTCTCAAATTCAGTCAGCACGTTCTCGGCTTCAACAGCATCAGCGTTGCGGATAGCGGTAGCAATCAGTCGCAATCCGGCATTGGCAAGAGCCTGGTCATCGTTTTTCTTCAAAGCCTCTGACCAATACTGGCGATAAAATTTTGCTGCCTGTCGATAATCGCCACTATTATAGGCGGTCTCACCCAGTTCCAGATCGTGATATTCGCGCGCGGTTGCGATAAGGGTTAAAAAAAGCATCGCAATCATACAAGCACGGCGTGCGATTTTTGTAAAAGTGCATTGAGTAAAAAACGCAAAACAAGCGGAATATATTACCATAAAAGCAGCCCCCGAGGATTGGTTTTTCAAGCACGGTCAAATTAAATCATTTTTCTGCAGTAGCTGCAATTTGCTCCGGCGGCTTATTAATATTAGCCGATTTCTCTCTAATCCTTGTCAGCAGACGTTCCTGCAATTCCGGAGTACCTGCAATCAGTGTCTTGGTTTGTTCACGCCCCTGCCCCAATTGTTCTGAGTCAAGAGAAAACCATGATCCGCGTTTTTCGATAATATCCAGATCACAGGCCACGTCAAGAATGGAACCGGCACGGGAAATTCCTTCGTCATAATTAATATCAAATTCAGCGATACGAAACGGTGGTGCCATCTTGTTTTTAATCACTTTAACCCGGGTACGATTACCAACAATTTCACCGGCAGGATTTTTTATTGTGCCGATTTTACGGATGTCCATGCGGATAGATGCATAAAACTTCAACGCATTGCCCCCGGTAGTCGTTTCCGGATTACCAAACATCACCCCGATTTTTTCACGAATCTGGTTAGTGAACATAATACAAGTACGACTCCGGCTGGTAGCGCCGGTAAGTTTACGTAGTGCCTGTGACATCAATCGTGCCTGCAAGCCCATGTGTGAATCTCCCATCTGTCCTTCAATTTCGGCACGAGGAACCAATGCTGCAACCGAGTCAACCACCAACACATCAATCGCGTTGCTGCGAATCAGCGATTCGGCAATATTGAGAGCATCCTCGCCACAATCCGGTTGTGAAATCAACAATTCATCAACATTGACACCTATCTTTCTGGCATAGACCGGATCTATCGCGTGTTCTGCGTCAATAACAGCGGCAATACCGCCGCCACGCTGCGCGTTGGCGATAACGTGCAAACAAAGGGTGGTTTTCCCTGAAGATTCCGGGCCGAATATTTCAATAATTCTGCCTCGCGGCAAGCCCCCGACTCCCAGTGCGATATCCAAAGACAAAGCACCCGTGCTAATAGTGGGCACATCGGCAAAGCGAGAAGTAGTATCGCCCAGGCGCATAATGGAACCTTTGCCGAACTCTTTCTCGATCTGGCTTACCGCAACTTCAAGATTTTTGTTTTTCTTTTCCGATCTCTCTTTCGTATCTTCCGCCATAATATAACCCTCCTGAATCCGTAATAAATTTACTCTATCATCCGATAACTCGGGCATTTACTATTTTTACAACACTTCTGAGCACCAATATTTTTTGTTTCTCAAAAAAACCATTTCCGTTTTTTGATTTTTCAGCTCAAATATCCAAATCCTTCACCGTTGCCGCATATTTCTCGATATAATCGCGGCGTGGATCAACCACATCGCCCATCAGCAGGGTAAACATACGTTCGGCTTCAACTGCATCTTCCATGGTCACTCTGATCATCTTTCGATTTTGTGGATCCATGGTGGTTTCCCAGAGTTGCTCGGCATTCATCTCGCCCAAACCCTTGTAACGCTGAATGTGCAAACCCTGACGGCCATTTTTTTTGACGGTATTAAACAACCCCTCCAATGATGAAACAGTTTGATTATCGCCATTATTTGTAATAGAAAAAAGCATATTTTTGCCATTTTCATCGTTATCAAATATCTGTTGAGGGGCAATATCCAAGGTACGCAAAGTAGCCACAGCTTCTTCGCAATTCTGTACTTCAAAGATATTCACCAGATCAATAGCCGAATTAATACCTTGCGGAACATTTATTTCTTCTTCGTCGGCTGGAGCAATACCCGATTCATTACTATTGCGGTCACCTAACCTGGCCTCAGTCTCCTTAATAAAAGCCGCTTCTTCCTCATCGGAGTAGACATAACGCGAACTCATAGTTCCGTCAAGCTCACGCACATTAACCTTGGCAATCGGGAACCGGCCTTCAGGGGACATTTGCTTGAAATACTCTTCAGGGTCGATGCCGTAACGCCGCAATCCGGACGAAATCTGTAATATTCTGGTGAATGCTCCCACCAGTTCTTTAATCCTGTCAACACTCACCGGTTTGTCGGCTGCATCAATAACCGTCAAATCATCACATCCCAATTCAATCAGATAGTTATCCAACTGTTCCTCAGTATCAAGGTAACGTTCCGCTTTACGGCGGCGCACCTTGAATAATGGCGGGTTGGCGATGTAGACATACCCGGCATCAATAAGCGGCTTCATCTGGCGGTAAAAGAAAGTCAACAACAATGTACGTATATGTGACCCGTCCACGTCGGCATCTGTCATAATGACAACGCGATGATAGCGGGACTTGATAACATCAAAATCTTCATCTCCAATACCGCATCCGATGGCCGCGACCAGTGCCTGGATTTCCTTGTTTTGAAGAATCTTATCGAGACGTGCCTTCTCTACATTTAGCAGCTTGCCACGAATCGGTAAAATCGCCTGAAACGCACTATCCCGCCCCTGTTTAGCGGAACCACCGGCAGAATCACCCTCAACAATATATAGCTCACATTGTACCGGATCACGATTTGAGCAGTCTGCCAACTTCCCGGGCAGAGCAAATCCATCAAGCGCGCCCTTACGCTGCACCAGTTCTCTGGCCCGGCGAGCGGCTTCCCGCGCCCGTGCGGCAGTAACAGCTTTCAGTACAACCTCTTTGGCGGTATTGGGGTTCTCCTCGAGATATGCGCCAAGACCCTCATTGATCACTGATTCGACAATGCCGCGCACCTCGCTGTTTCCCAGTTTGGTTTTAGTCTGTCCTTCAAACTGCGGGTCTGGCACTTTTACACTAATGACTGCGGTTAATCCCTCGCGGGTGTCATTACCGCTCATTCCCTTGTCATTTTTAAGAACATTAACTGACTTCGCATAGGCATTGATCGTTCTGGTCAATGCCGTCTGAAACCCTGTCAAATGGGTACCGCCTTCAATCGTATTGATGTTGTTGGCATAACTGAAAATATTTTCGTTGAAACCGTCATTATATTGCATCGCCAGCTCAACATCAATATTATCTTTCTCGCGGTGAAAATAGATAACCTCCTGGTGCAACACCTGCTTATTATCGTTAAGATGTACAACAAACTCGCGGATACCGCCTTCGTAGTAAAATGTTTCCTCGCGAATCTCCTGTCCGTCTTCCACCCGCTCGTCGGCCAACACGACGGTGATACCTTGATTGAGAAAGGCCAGTTCGCGCAAACGTTTCGCCAGAATATCCCAGACAAAAACAATTTCAGAAAAAATTGTTGCGTCGGGATTGAATGAAATACTGGTGCCTTGTTTATCTGTGTCGTAGGTACGGGTCAAAGGCGACACGGTAGATCCCCGTTCGAACCGTATATGGTAAGCACCGCCGTCACGACAAACTTCCGCCTCAAGCCAGGAACTCAAAGCATTAACACAAGAAACGCCGACCCCATGCAATCCCCCGGATACTTTGTAACTGTCGTGGTCGAATTTGCCACCCGCGTGCAACATGGTAAGCACCACCTCGACTGCGGGTTTCCCTTCACCCTCGTGGAGGTCTACCGGAATACCCCGACCATTATCTACTACAGTGACGCTGTTATTGCGATGAATTGTTACTTTTATGGAGGACGCGTGCCCCGCCAAAGCTTCATCAATACTATTGTCGACCACCTCATAAACCAGATGATGCAAACCACGCGTACCGGTATCACCGATATACATACTTGGACGTTTTCTTACCGCTTCAAGACCTTCAAGTACCGTAATTTTATTTGCGCCGTAGACGTTACTGCTTAAATTTTCGTTTTTCTGATTCTCCGCCATATGAAACACCCGTTACCCCGTGTGAACTTTTTATCTCGATTGATCAACTCCTGCCGGAAAGATTTTTACCCAGCACTCCACCGGAAAAAGTGTTGCTTCGTTGAAGTCACAAGTATTCGTAAAATCTCCGAACAAAGTGGAGTGACCGTATTAACAGGTTAATTTACCGCAGTAATCGTTTTTTTCAAACGTAACAGGAGGTTATAATTAGTGCCTGGCCGAAAATAAGCCAAGTCGTTTACCGGTAGCTGGTTGGCTCGCAACATCGCGTTGAAGTTCATCGCGGCGTTCCTGTTTTTTTATTTTCGGCCATCCACATGCCC
>JAGYNC010000156.1 GCA_018400135.1 Victivallaceae bacterium | reverse complement strand
TCGAAGCGCGAAATCCGAGACAAATTCAAATATCAAATTTACCAAATGCCGAAACCGTTAATAAGCTCGGACATCGCGGAACGGAGGGCTGCAGGCCCGAGACCCAATAGCCCGGGGCAGCGCCCCGGGGGAACCGGGATTCAATAGCCCGGACATCGCGGAACGGAGGGCTGCAGGCCCGAGATCCAATAGCCCGGGGCAGCGCCCCGGGGTTAAACGGTCCCCCCTCCTCTCCCGAGGGCTGTAAGCCCGGGATAACGGCAAACATGAGGCGCAGGCACGAGTAGAAAACCGGAAATTATAAACACTGAAACAATAGCAATGCAAGACAATGACACTAAACCCAATAATCCAGTATCCCATCCCGGGGGAAAAATAAAACAGCAAATTCTGGAACAGGTTCGGGAATATTACCGGTTGGCACATGATCCGGTCGGCCAGGAATTTGTTGCCGGCAAATCCCGGATTAATTACGGGGGCCGGGTGTTTGATGAATCCGAACTGGTCAATCTGGTGGATGCAAGTCTGGAATTCTGGCTCACCTATGGCCGCTATTCAAAGGAATTCGAAAACCGTTTCAAGGAGTTCCTCGGCAACCGCTTTTGTCTGTTGGTTAATTCCGGTTCATCTGCCAACCTGCTGGCATTCATGGCACTCACTTCGCCTTTATTGAAAGAACGGAGAATTGAGCGCGGTAACGAAGTAATTACGGTTGCTGCCGGATTCCCGACCACGGTCGCGCCGATTATTCAGTACGGAGCGATACCGGTATTTGTTGATGTTGACCTGACCACCGCCAACATCGCCTGCGCACGACTTGATGCAGCGCTGTCATCACACACCAAAGCGGTGTTACTGGCGCATACTCTTGGTAATCCATTTGACTTAAAAACGGTGACGGACTTCTGTCGCAAGCATAATTTGTGGCTGATTGAAGACAACTGCGATGCGCTCGGATCACGCCACAACGGCAAATTCACCGGCACTTATGGCGATATCGGCACATCGAGTTTCTATCCGCCACACCACATGACCATGGGTGAAGGCGGCGCAGTTTACACCAACAATCCACTCCTCCACAAGATCATGCTCTCCATGCGCGACTGGGGACGCGACTGCTGGTGTGAGAGCGGACACGATAATACCTGCGGCTGCCGTTTCTGCGGACAGCATGGCACTCTGCCGTTCGGCTACGACCACAAATACGTTTACAGTCATTTTGGCTACAACCTGAAGGCAACCGACCTGCAGGCGGCTGTCGGCTGCGCGCAACTGGACAAACTTCCGGGATTCATTAAAGCGCGTCAGCACAATTTCAATATCCTGTTTAACGAACTCAAACAATTTGAAGAATATTTTATTCTGCCGCAAACCTTGCCGGACAACGAACCGTCGTGGTTTGGTTTCCTGATTACGCTGCGGGACAATGCTGGCTTCACCCGCAACCAGCTGGTCGAACATTTGGAAAAACACCGAATACAAACCCGCAATTTATTCGCCGGCAACTTGACTAAACATCCATGTTTTGCTATACTCAAAGATGGTGTGGATTTCCGGATTTCCGGCGAGTTGTCCAATACTGATAAAATCATGCGGGACAGCTTCTGGCTCGGCCTCTTCCCGGGGATGAACAGTGAAAAGCTCAATTATATCGTTGAACAAATAAAACTATTTATAGATCAACAGGAATCTTAATACATGAACAATGACATTTTTTCAAAGCTGTTTATTTTTGAAATGGCCAACAATCATATGGGTGATGTTGAACACGGTCTTAGAATAATCCAGGAAATCCATGAAATAACCAAGAATTATAATTTTAAATTTGCATTTAAATTTCAGTATCGTCATCTTGACACGTTCATCCACCCGTCCTACCGGGAACGCCGTGATATTAAATACGTTAAACGATTTCTGGAAACCCGACTTGGAGAAAATGATTTTTTGAGAATGAAAAACGAGTTGACTAAACTCGGTTTTATATCAGTCTGTACTCCCTTTGATGAGCCGTCTGTATCATTAATCCAGCAGCATCAATACGACATAATTAAAATTGCCAGTTGTTCTTTCACCGACTGGCCGTTGCTGGAGGGAATCGTGGCAACTGACAAACCGTTGATTGCTTCAACTGCGGGCGCCTCGTTGGAGGATATTGATAAGGTGACGACTTTTCTTGAACACCGAAATAAACAGTTTTGCCTGATGCATTGCGTTGGCTCCTATCCCACCTCTGCCGACCAACTGGAGTTAAATCAAATTGACTTTTTCCGAAGTCGTTACACGCCAATACCAATCGGGTTTTCTACACATGAAGAACCATCAGATACTGCTCCAATCAAGATCGCCATCGCCAAGGGAGCCGCGGTTTTTGAACGCCATGTCGGGCTTGCGACTGAATCTTACCAGCTCAACGCGTATTCTTCGTCGCCTTCACAAATCAAGGATTGGCTGGAGTCCGCAAGTAAAGCTTACGAAATGTGTGGGGTTGCCGGTCGCAGAAGAGCAATCTCCCGGAAAGAGGAAACTGACCTGAAGGGATTACAAAGAGGAGTTTTTGCTGCTGCCAATATTGACAAAGGCACAAAAATCGAAGAGGGAAACATTTTTCACGCAATCCCCTGTTGCGAAAGCCAGTTGCTGGCCAACGACATGTCAAAGTATATGAACTTTGTTTTAAAACAAACAATCCGTGCGGGCGAACCCATTATGACCGGACAGGTGACAGTAACCAACATCAGGCAACAGGTACTCGATATCATCAAGGCGGTTTGCGGCCTGATAAAGCAAAGTGGCATAAAGTTGCAGGACAAGCTGGAATTGGAACTGTCGCACCACTACGGAATTGATAAATTCCAGACTTGTGGTTGCGCCATCATCAACTGTGTAAATCGTGAATATTGTAAAAAAATCATTCTACTGTTACCCGGCCAAACCAACCCGACTCACTCGCATAAACTGAAAGAGGAAACTTTTCATGTCCTCTATGGTGATTTAAACCTGACATTGGACGGCGTTGAACGCACCTATTCGGCGGGTGATTTAATTGTGGTGGAACGAAATAAAAAGCACAGTTTTTCCAGTAATAATGGCTCTGTCCTCGAAGAAATTTCCACCACTCATCATCGGGCTGACTCATATTATGATGATGAAAATATTGCTGAAACAGCGCAACGAAAAACCTATATGACATTTTATGCCGATTGGCTGACAAAAGACATTGTTTGATTATGACCACAAATATATCAGATAAATTGCCCCCCTTACTGGTCTGGGATGTTGATGACGTTTTGAATAATTTGACTGGCGAGTGGTTTGAGGAATATACCGCGACTTACCCATCCTCGATTACTTATGCCCAACTGACGGAAAATCCTCCCAATGCCTTGCTGGGTATGAAGATGCAGGAATACCTCGCGTCATTGGACGATTTCAGAAACAGGAAAATGATACAGTTGAAGCCAGTTGACGAGGTACATGCCTGGTTTAATATTTATGGCAACAACTTTCACCACGCCGCGCTTACCGCAACACCGTTTAAATTTGCTGCTGATTCGGCCCAGTGGGTGATCAGAAATTTTGGCACGTGGATAAGAAGTTTTCATTTCATTCCTTCAGCCAGACCGGAAGATAACATTCCGATTTATCACCGGAATAAAGCGGAATTATTGCAATCTATCGGCACGGCAGTTATTCTAATTGATGACAATGAAACAAATCTGGTTCAAGCAGAATTGCTGGGAATTCCCTGCCGGGCTTTCCCGCGTCCATGGAATCGCAATCGAAAAATGTCAATCCGTGATTTTCTCAGAAAATTGACAGTGCTGGCAGAACAAACGCTGCCCGCAAAATAAAATTCGGTGTATAATGTTGGACAAAAGACCAATATAAGGATATAAACGTGAAAAAAGTATCTGATCTGATTTTTGATTATATCGCGGATGTTGTCGGAGTAAAACATGTTTTCATGTTGCCTGGCGGCGGCTGCATGCATCTGGTTGATTCTTTAGGGAAAAATCCCAAACTGAAATATATCTGTAATCTACATGAACAGGCATCGGCAATCGGTGCCGAGGCCTACGGACAATATACCAATAATCTCGGAGTCGCACTGGTAACCGCCGGCCCCGGTTCGACCAACGCGATCACGGGAATCGCCGGCGCATGGATCGACTCGACACCGATGCTGGTGCTTTCCGGGCAGGCCAAGTGTGAAGATTTAATGATTGGCAAAGGAATTAGACAAATGGGGATTCAGGAAGTGGACATTGCTTCCATTGTCAGGCCGATAACCAAATATGCCAGTTGCCTGATGAAACCTGAAATGGTCAAATACGAATTGCAGAAAGCCATTTATTTAGCGCAACATGGCAGAAAAGGGCCGGTTTGGCTGGACATTCCGCTGGATATTCAGGGCGCAATAGTGGACGAAACCACATTGCAGGAATTCACTCCTCCAGAAACCGACATTCCAACAGATGCTGATTACCGGAATTTCGCAAAAATGGTTATCTCGCTCCTAAAAGGAGCAACAAAACCGGCGATTCTCGCAGGGAACGGCATTCGTTCCTCCGGCGCAATCGCAGATTTTCTCCGCCTTGTGGAGAATCTGCGCATTCCGGTGATGACCACGTGGAAAGCGGTGGATTTCATGCCGGAGGACCATCCCCTGTTTGTGGGAAGACCGGGAATCGTTGCTCAGCGCGGAGCGAATTTTGTCCAACAGTGTGCCGATTTGTTACTGATCATCGGCACCAGGCTGGATCTTTGTCAAACCGGCTTTAATCATCCCAATTTTGCCCCCAAAGCAAAAAAAATCATCATTGATATTGATGTAAACGAAATCAACAAACTCAACATGCCATTTGCGCTTACGCTGGCTGGCGATGCCGGCGCGTTCATCCGCAGCATGCTAACTGAAACAGCAATTCACGACTTTAACCCCACTCCCTCTGCTCCCTGGCTTAAACGTTGCAGGGAGTGGCAACAACGTTACCCGGTTATTCTCCCGGAATATCGCGATCCAGATAAGAAATTAATAAATACCTATCATTTAATTGATGTATTATCCGAGCTGTTGCCCACCAATACAGTAGTTGTTCCCGGAAGTTCCGGTGCCTGCGCTGAGCTAATCATGCAGGCAATAAAAGTTAAAACGGGACAACGCATATTGAATACTCCGGGACTTGGCGCAATGGGCTTTGATTTGCCAGCCGCTATCGGGGCGTGTCTCGCTTCGGGACAAAAAATGACAATCAGCATTGCCGGTGATGGCGGACTCCAGATGAATATTCAAGAACTTCAAACGCTGAAAACACTGGAACTGCCGATTAAAATTTTTGTTCTTGACAACGGCGGTTATGGTTCAATTTACAATATGCAGATGGCACGATTCGAAGGCAATCTGGTTGCCTGCAACCCTGCCAGCGGGTTGAAGCTTCCAAATTTATGTCGGCTTGCAGCCGCTTATGATCTAGCTCATTATGAAATTGATAACCCGCGCGATTTAAAATCCCAGGTGCTGGAAGTTTTAAACATGCCGGGACCGGTTATCTGTAACGTTCAGGTTGATCCGGAAATCCCCACCGCGCCACGTCTTTCTTCCGAGGTTCTGCCAGACGGCAGAATCATTTCCAAACCCATGGAAGATTTATGGCCATTTCTGGATAACGATGAGCTCAATGCTAACATACGGAATTAACTTTAAAATGTGCAAACAGAGGTTGATAAGTATAATTGTTCCAGTTTTTAATGCGGAAAATTTTTTGGCAAGATCGGTCGAGAGCGTTCTATCGCAAGATTATGAAAAGTTTGAGCTCTTGCTAATAAACGATGGCTCCATTGATGACAGCGAAAACATATGCCATGAATTTGCGACAAGAAACAACAAAATTAAGTTAATATCGCAAACCAATAAAGGTCCCGCAGCAGCAAGAAATCTAGGAGTTAAGCATGCCGCAGGAGAATTAGTTTTTTTTCTTGATGCTGATGATTTTTTGGCAAAAAATGCCCTAAAAAAACTAGTTGAATTATACGAACAGAGCAATGCTGACATGGTGCTTTCAAACTTCAATAAGCTTACTGATAAATGTAGAATTGTTGAACAAAAAATATCTTTTGATCTTGACAACCATTATTACGATGGCGAGAAGGAGAACCTTGATCAGGAAGCCATAAAAAAATTCGTAAGGCATTTTTTAAAATTCCCTAGTAATCATCTGGTTAGTTATTGTT
>JAGYNC010000155.1 GCA_018400135.1 Victivallaceae bacterium | reverse complement strand
GTTCATGGACGTGAGTCCATATCTATCAATGGTTAAATAACATTATCGGGAAGGTTTGAGTACCTCTCAAACCTTTTCGAAAAGGTTCTAATTATGGATTGTATAAATCCAACCGCTTTTTTCATTATAGCAACGACTGATAATATTATCCGGACAGCTTAATGCCGCCTTGTCCAGCAACCCGGCAATTTCTACCTCATTTTCTGTCAGTTCTAATTTGCCGACAAGTTCGGCTGCAGTACCGGAAAACTCACCCAGTTCCATCAATTCCTGCATAAGTTGTTCGCGCAATCGCAAAATGACATTTGCCGCCAATTTATAGGCCTGTACTCCAGGTTGATGGAACGCATTGATATTAATGAATTCGGCGTATACGGCGACGGCGCGTTCATAAAGGGCAATAAGCATCCCCAAATTAAAAGCGTCGCCCGCTTCAATTTTGATGTTGATAAATTGGCGAGACTTGAGACGCAGCGCAGTCGCCAGCCCCTCTTGAAAGCCATGCAGATAGGTGCCCATGCTGGTTTTATCGTCAAGCGGTACAATCATCGCATCCTTAAGCACTTCGACAAAGGTAATAAAAAAATCATCACGCCCGTCGTTGAGTTGTTGGATATACGCGTGAGCATCAGTTCCTCCTTTGTTCCCGAAAACATTTAACCCCTGATGAACTAATTGCCCATCCAGATCACGTTCTTTCCCCAGGCTTTCCATAATCAGTTGCTGAAGATACCTGGATAATAGGATAAGCCGGTCGGAATACGGCACAATCACCATATTGCGGTCGCCCTTCCCGTTGCCGGCAATATACCACATCGCCGCCAGCATATAGGCAGGATTGTTCAAGTAATCCTGACAACGAGTCCAAGTGTCCATGTGACAGGCTCCGGCAAGGAGCTGCTGGAAATCAATTCCGGCCAATGCCGCAGGCACATGTCCGACAATGCTGGTTTCGCTTGTTCGACCGCCAATAGATTCAGGCATGTCAAACAACTCCAGCCAACCGGAACTCGCCGCGTGCGTCCACAATCCGCTGTCGCGCATAGTAACCGCCACGGCATGTCGACTGAAATCGATGTTTCGCGCCGCGTAGAACTTTTCGCAGGCTATCATATTGTTGCGGGTTTCCAGAGTGCCGCCGGATTTGGAAACCGTAACCACCAGCGTGGTTTCTGGCTCAACAACCGCCATAACATCGGCAAATCCGGCGGAATCGGTATTGTCAAGGAAATAAATTTTAAGATTGCCTCGGCGGGCTTCCTCATTTTTTTCATTCCAATAAGGACCATTTAAGGCGAACTGAACCAGTTGAGGTCCAAGCGCGGAACCACCAATACCATTGATGATTGCGGCCGTAAACTTTTTGCCGGAGCTTCCGACGATTTGTCCCTGACGAATTGCCGTAGCAAAATTCTCTACTCTGGCAAAAAATTTACCGGACGCATAATTTTGCCGATCGGTAAAGTGAGTTACCTGGCGTTGTTCATCCGGATTTTTGATGTCGCCGACTTCAATCTTTGCCATCTCGTGGTAGGCTCGATTAAATTTATTTGTCATTCTATCCAGATCGGTTGTTGTAAAGTCCATGCCGGCAAACCCGATACTGAAACCACTATCCCCGTCAATCAGTGTATATTTACGGTTACGGTCTATCCATTCATTATTCGTCATGATTTTTTCCTGAATTAAGTGGAGTTTCTGTCAAAATCGACAGAACGTTTTTCTGTTTGACCATCTTCATTGGATTTCTTGCTTTGTGCTTCGAGTTTGGGTTGCGGGATACCTTCGGCCTTAAATCATATCCCGATGTTGCATTCGGATCGCGGCAATAATTAGAAAGATGACCGTTAGAGCAAGCGAATACACTATAAGCGCACCCAGAACAATGCCGGGGAATTTAAATGAATTAAAGAAAAAGAAAAAATTAGGAAAGAAGTAGGCAATGATGTTCACCGGAGAACCCAACCCTAAGCTCCGGGGAAGCATGTCGACAAAAACGGCAACGGCAGTGACAATCAGTGAAATAAACAGATAGGATGCCGTAACAATCATAGCGCTGATGTCACCGAAAAAGGTAGAAATCATTGTGGCAACTGCTGCAACCGGAAATACCGCCAGCAACAGGAAAAACTGTCTCGCAAACACCGACAATGGGAAAAATTCCTGGGTTTTAACGTAGTGAGCCACCCCGGCAGACATGGCGGCAATGATAAAAAACACCAGGCATATTGACACTATTCCCAAATACTTACCGATCAGATACTCCATACGAGAGACTGGCTTTCCCAGTACCATCACGATCATTCTGGACTGAATATCTTTGGGAATATCGGTCGCGCCGGCAAAAATTGCGACAATCAGAGACATAAACAGGATAATAACAAAACCGGCAAGCAAAGGAGGCCCTTGTTCCAGCGAAACCAAACCAAAAAGCAAACTGTTTTCCTGACTGCTGAACGACAATGACTCCATGTCAGAAACACAACTGCCAACCACTGCGGCAATAACAAAAAGCAGCGAAAACGCCGGTTCCTTAACTTTTTTCACCGTCATTTCAAAAACTGCCAGTATCTTCTGCATTAGTTGTCCACCTTTTTGCCAGATTTAGCCTTGGTCGATGCTTTCGGCGCGGGCTTGGTCACTTTCGGCGCATTACGCTTATCATAATATGGCAACTGTTCGCACTTTTCATCCAGAACTCTGGCTCGTTGCTCGATGTCGGTTTCATCCTCCTGAAATGCCAATTCAGTAAGGGCCAGGTAAAACATTTGATATTCGCGATATTTCGGCTGTTGTTGAAGAAGAGGCAAAAGATAGTTTAATTGATCCCGTGGATTCTCTGAGACGGATTTAATTTTTGTTAATCCGCTGCCCCAGGCAAAAAACCGATCAGGCTCATCAAGTATAGCCAGGAATTTGTGATAACGATCAAGTGACACGCTGTTCGGCGAACCAGGGGATACCATCAGGTAGTAAGTAAATGCGGGCAGCGCTTCAGGTGCTTTCGGGTATTTACGGATGATTTCCGCATACTTTGCGGCTAGTTCCTGCTTGCCATATTCTCGGGCAAGCGCAATCGAAAGGTTAATGATCTGTCCATCATCTGTGGCACTACTCAAAGCATCTTTCAGCTCGGCAATCGTAATCTTCTTTCTCGCGGCGGCTCGTATTCGTTCCGGCAATCGACTCAAAACATGGTCAAGACTGATTGACTGCGTGCCGGCACGATGCAAAACAAATTGCCGCAACACCGCTTCGGAACAGAAATAGGCAACGAAAGCCGCAATCAAAATTATGATTGCGGCTTTCCGCCTGAATTGCAGATAGCGAACCAATTTTATTATCTCCGCAATCAGAATGGGTTATTTTTTTGAGTTATCGCAGCCACAAGCTGAACAGAAACGGCCCTTCAACACAGCGCCACATTTGGCACAGGTACCATAGACTGCAACCTGATTACCACAATTGGAACAAAATTTGTCGCCAGCTTCATAAATAGATAAACACTTATCACAAAGATGCTGTTTATCGACCATAAATTTCATTACCCGATCAATTGTATTCAGGACATGCTTGTTTTTTGGGTCTGAAGCCTTGGCGGCCTGTGCTGCTTCAAGTATTTTCCCCCGAATATCGGCAAAGACCACATCTCCGTTGCCCGGCATGTCTTCAGTGCCGCCTTTGCGCCATTCATCATAGAGGGCACAAAGATAGGCATGTTTGCTGTCGCCAACGGGAATACCGCTCCAGGTTCCTCTAGCGGCAATACGTTTGGCTCGAGTCCTGACCAGGGCCGAGAGGATATAAGGCATCTCAGTATTACGGCTCGCCGCCAAACGGAACATTTCTTCCGCCTTTCTGAGACGCTGCGGGTCTTCCTCGTCAGTCACGTAGCGATCAAGCACAAATCCGGCGGAAAAAGGAATCTGCCAATTGTTCCTGAGCTGTTCGCGATAAGCGCCGCGCATCAAGATATCTGCCGCTTTTGTTGGCGCCGCCACTGACAATGACATGCCGCCCAGGCTATATGCCATTTCATGGGTTGGGTCGTTAGCCAGAATAGCGTTCAAGCGACGATAAATTTCATCGGCATTCTGGTCGTTTACTCCACTCTGTCCACCGCAATAGTTGATAAACAACATCCATTGAACATCAGACGCGAATTTGTTGAATCCGCCCAGTGCCGAGTTGGCAAAACGTTCATGGTCAACAGTAATATCTGCTTGTTGTTTCATTAATATGGTTGCAAGGTAGGCACCCAACACTGCGGCAACAACCATTATAACGATATGGCTGATTAAAGACTTTTTCATATTTTTGTTCCCTCCCGGGGTTGATTATTTCAAGTCTTTGTAGCTAAAAATGAGACTGGCCAACGTGGTAGCAAACACGCTGTAAACAATGCCCCACAACAACGCCAGCAACAGGTAGGCCCAACCAACACCGCCGACCACGTTATATACCGCTTCGGCTTTTAAATTGAATAGATTCAGGTCGGGAAGAATGCCGCCGTAAACCAGTTTTACGTTGGCTAACGCAGTGGTTGAATGGGCAAACCAGATGGCTATGGCGGTAACCAGAGCGGCAATGGATTCCGGCAGCATCACGGCAAACAGCACTGCCAGTCCAGCCATGGGAACAACGCTGGCCATAATCAGCAGGTGCCCCATGATCATGGCTTGAGAAACCGGATCAAAAGCCACACCAAAGACGAGACTGAAACCAATTGTAATCAACCCGGTAATCACTATCCCGGCAATTGAAATGCCGACCAGTTTGCCGATCAGATAATTGGAACGACCGAGAGGTTTAGCCAGCAAAGTTGAGACTACACCCTCCCGCAATTCTCTGGAAATTTCGAAGCAAATAGAAATAGCAATCAGAATTGCTGTAACCGAATTAAGCAATAATGATACGTCGATCATCAAGTCGCGATGCAGTCCGAGTGACAGTACATCGTACCGATAGGCGCTGCCGATTAGCACCAGTACGCACAGGATGAGAAAATAAATGACCCTCATCCGTAATACCCGGCGCCAAGTTCCTCCGGCAATGGTTAGAATTTCGTTGACTCTGTTCACGTCCCGACCCTCCCTGTTGTTGTTGTTTTTAAGTCGATTTCAGAAGCGATGCAAAATTAAAATAAGGAGTTAAGCGTTTCATGCTTCCCTTTGCACGTCATCCGGGTTCAAGCCGGATTGGTTTACGTTTTTGCTCTGCGTTGCTTCTGCTATCTTGCGGAAAAAGAAATCTTCCAAATTTTCTCTCACCCGGGTAAGCATCACGGCCTCTCCGTACTGTTTTTTTATTTCGGCAAGGCGCTTCCCATCCTCCTGTTGATTGGAAAAAGTGAGTTCCCAGGCACCGTTAGATAGTTTGATAGTCTCATTAGCATCAGACAATAACATTTTTGCTATTTCATCATGTCCCGGATTGATATGTAAGCGTGTCCCGGTTCCCGACAGCAACTCTTCAAGAGTGCCGGTACACAACAATCTGCCGTCGGCAAGAATTCCCAGATGATCGCAAATTTTTTCCACGTCCGATAGAATGTGACTACAGAAAAAAACATTGGTGCCATCAGCCTTCTGGTTGAGAATAATTTCCTTGAGTTCCTGACGGCCATGCGGGTCGAGACCTACCAGTGGCTCGTCAAGGATCAGCAATTTAGGTCGGTTGAGAATCGCCTGAGCTATACCGATACGTTGCACCATGCCGCGGGAGAACCCCCCCAATTTCGACTTGGCGTGTTTTGTCATCTTTACAATTTCAAGTACTTCCGCAATGCGCGACTTTCGCGTCGTCGAAGGAATGCCAAGCAATTTCGCGCAAATATTCAAAAACTCATTTGCGGACAAATACGAACTGAAAGCCGGCGCGTCAGGCAGGAAACCAATTTGTCTTTTTATTTCGATATTATCGGGTGGATACCCCAACACCAGCGCCTCGCCATCTGTCGGTTTAATCAGGTCCATTAGTAACCTGATAGTGGTAGTCTTACCGGCACCGTTGGGGCCGAGAAAGCCGAAAACCGTCCCCTCCGGAATATCCAAAGTCAGATCGCTGACTGCGGGGACTTTTTTCTGCCGAAAAAACCTGCCGTAATATTTTGTGAGGTGTCTTATTTCAATTACATTTCCCATAATGGTGCCTAAAATATCCCTTCTTCAAAATATTTCAAGAAAAATTTATTTTTAACCGGATAAACAATATCACGGATTCAGCTCAACAATTTTTGCTGCTTG
>JAGYNC010000154.1 GCA_018400135.1 Victivallaceae bacterium | reverse complement strand
TCAAACGCTGAGCATATTTTTTGAAATCCTTAATCAGGATATTGTTGTGAGATAGATAACTTTCCATGTTGTCAGCCCAAGATAAAGAACTGTATCCTTTAAAAATAATTCGGTCGACACAAGAGATTTCTGCATGTATATTACTGGCATGAGCCTCTAGAAATTTGTTCATGGTGTTCCTTTCGGTTATATTCTCTATTTTTAAAATATACCATTGGACACCATGATTTTTTACTTCAACATTGATCTCATTCGTGACTTATTATTGTTTCGGCATTTATTAAATTTGATATTTGAATTTGTTTCGGATTTAGAGCCTCGTGCTTCGGATTTGGGTTGCGGGCAAAGCCCGCCTTAAAAATGATATTGTGTAAATTTGCATTTTCACCAAATTCTTCATAAGGTGGAATTAACCTGACAAAAACAAATTGAGAATAAGTTTCCGGACGGGAATTTTTAAGGTAATCAATAAGCGCCCAACCTATATCATCTAAAATCGGATAACTTATATGGCGTCCTGTCTTACTTTGATTTATTTCAATTGTCTTTGTGTTCCAGTTTAAATTGTGCAAAGTCAGGGCTTTAAGGTCTCCCACCCGAATGCCCAGCTTTGCCACTAAAAGCAAAATAGCATAGTCTCTTTTGCCTATAGGATTGCCACGATCGACACTTTGAAGCACTTTTTTTACATCTTCAGCTTTCCATACGGAAGGAATAGCGGGATAATAGCGCTTTTTGGGTTTCGGTACATCCAATGATAAATCTTTTTCAGTATACTCATTGAGATATAGAAATTTAAGAAAAGTCCTGAGCGTTGTTAGAATTGCCGAAATACTTTTCTCATGATACCTGTAAATTGTTTTTACATAGTCGGATAAAACAGCTGGAGTAATTTGATTGACATCTTGAAGCTTCCTGGATGTTATATAATCAATAAAAAAATAATGCCTTTGCATTTTTGTACGCATTCCTCTTTTTGAATAATTCTTTCTTTCGCATTCAGCATCATATGCCAATAAAATATGCTCAAATTGCGGTGGTTTTACATAGGCAGGTTTTTTGATTACTCTTCGGATTATAACACCGTGCAATTGATAATCTCCCAGTATTCTGATTCGCCTGACAGGCGTTCTCATTTTGTTTGGCATGGCTCCCCTGTGAATACTTATATCAAAACCGTAGTTCTCCTTCAGAAAGCTTGCTCCAAGCAGTTCAGAAAAATATTTCTCCTGTTTTTCTCTTGAAAAGGCAATTAATTTTCTATAGAAACTTCTGGATGAACATAGACAATGATAGGAATAATTTAGACGTTTCAATTCATCAAGGACTTGTGTGACCAGTTCTTCAATTGGGACTCTTGTTTCCATTTAATACCTCCTGTTTTGGGTTAAAGCAATATAACCTGCTTAGAGATATTATAGTTAAAAACATGAGTTCAATATATCAGTATTGAGTTGGATATTAGATATTTCTTTCCATAAACAAAAAATTTCGATAATTGCCCAGACCGCTTCCTCCCACGATCAGAACGTTGGCTTTTTTGTCGAGAAAATCCAGCCGCATGAGGTTTTCTATCTGGAGGCGGTTGATTTTTTCCGGATGAGACCATTGAAACTGATCCATGGATTTTTCGAACGGGAGTCTGGAGTTGCGCAGACGGCGCTCGATGGCGCGTTCGTCGCGTCCGGCAGCTTCGCCCTCGACCAGCTCAGCCAGGAACTCAAGGTAGGGCATTTGAGTTTCCGATGCGAGCTGGGCGGCGGCCTGGTAGTTGTCCAGAAAATATTGCAGTTTAAGGTCGGCTAGTCCGGTTGCGAGCATTTTATCGATTTTATTCATAGTTGTTGTTTCCTGATTAGTCAATGTCGTACGCATTCATATCCGGAGGCTGGATTTCCAACTCGAGATAATCGGACTTTCTGCTTAAATGCAGCGGCCCGGGTTGTGGAGAAACGCGGCGGCGCACTTCGAGAATATTGGCGATGTAATCACTTCCGAAAGCGCCGGCTTCGGAACCATCCTCCAGCGCCCGGATGAGGTCTTCGGAACCATAGACACTTAGAAGCGCCATGATTTTCCTGATGTGGGTTGCCGGATTCAGGCGTCTTGTCTGAAGCCCCCGGTAATAGGTTTCCGCGATCGGCCCCAGTTCCGTGAACTGTTTCATTAGTATGCCCTGTTTCGCCTTGCGTCGGCGTTCAATCAGGATTTTGTCGTGTTCCGGGAGCCCGTAATCGCGATTACGGTCGTAACTTCTGGTGTGTTCGGCGATTAATTTGTTTTCGTGGCAAATCGCCAGCGTTTCCGGGTAGATGCCGAGTTCAACGCGTTTCCCTGCGAACTCCGGCGGCACGGAATATTTATTGGATTCGAAAACCACCCGGTACTGTTTGTCGGCGCGGGAATTGACGATAACGCCGCAATCGTAAGGAAACAACGGCAGCGGCTGCATCGCGTTTTTTTCGTCATTGAACATCTCGACGGGTGTTTTCCGGGTTGTGCCGTGGATCCTGACATTGGCGACATTTTCCATCCATTGTCTGACTCCGTGATTCAATGCGGACAAGGTCAGATTTACCGAATCAAGGCCGTTGAGGAAATTAGCGCGTAAATATCCTATGCTTCGCTCGACGATACCTTTTTCGTTGGCTTTGCGAATCCCGCACGGCATCACTTTGAAGCCGTAGTGCGCCGCACAGTCCGCATAGCGTTCATTGATCAACGGCATGCCGAAGGCGGATGAACTTTTTACCGCTACCTTGCAGTTGTCGACCTTATGTTCCCTATTGGAATATGTGCCCTACATACCACTCTAACCTTTTAGCGTGCATATAAACCTATCATTATAGGAAACATAAAATAGTGTAGTAAACTACTTTTCTAAGGCGGACTTCGTTCGCAATCCAATGTCCTTGTCTTTTTGCAAAGAACAAGGTAATAAGCATTTAACAACAAAAAGAAAGGAGTGTCTATGCTAGCGGATTATTTTTCAAAGCCAGAAACAGTTGACAGGATCATGTCATCGTGGATTGGAGATGCAATCAACATTTATGTCGGTTGGCTTGCCAAAGAGAAATATTCACCAAGAACAGTTTGGCGAAGGGTACCGATCCTGTATAGTTTTGGTGAATTCGCAAAATCACGTGGAGCCACTACGTGGGAAGATTTACCTAGATTGGTTGATGCTTTTTCTGCTAATTGGCTACGTGTTCACGAAAAGAAGCAAAGAAAACAACATGTTCAAGACAATATAGAAATGAATGTAAGGAACATTGTGAGGCAAATGCTACGGCAAGTCCTCCCTAGTTATGCGGAGAAGGCAAAGCGAACCATCAGAGAACCATTTGCGGAAGAAGTTCCCCTTTTCTTCAATTATCTTTGTGAGGAACGCGGTTTGTCAATGAGCTCGATCAGACAATATAGATACCACTTGAGACCATTTGAGACTTATCTCCACAAGATTGAATTAAATGTAGTTGGAGAGCTGTCCCCACCCGTCTACAGTGCCTTTATGGCCGCGAGGAGTACGACTCTGGCCAAAACAGGAATGATTCAACTCGGATGCGTTCTGAGAGTTTTTGCCAAATATATCCATCGAGAGAGGTTAGCCGTTTCCGATCTTAGTGGAACAATTGAGCTCCCTCGCTCTTACAGTCTTTCACGCCTTCCTCGCTCTATTACATGGGACGAGGTAGGTAAGGTGCTTCAAGCCGTGGATTGCCGGACATCAATCGGGAAACGGGATTATGCCATTCTCATGTTGCTGGTGACATATGGACTTCGCGCCAAGGAAGTTGCAGAACTAACTCTGGATGATATTGATTGGGAAAGGGAGCGTCTACTAATCACGGAACGTAAAAATGGACACTCAACAGCATACCCTCTCTCCACTCAAGTAGGGAATGCGTTGCTTGAGCACCTTAAGAGCGGTAGGTTAACTGGTAATGATCGTCATTTGTTTTTTCGATCACGTCCACCGTACCACCCACTGAGACCTGCAGCAGTTGCTGTTTGCGCTACGAGATATTTGCGGAAGGCAGGTATCTCGACAAGACACCCCGGTTCGCACACGCTTCGTCATACCTGCGTCCAACGACTGATGGATGCTGGGTTTCCGTTAAAGGTTGTCGGCGATTACATCGGACATCAATCCGCTGAATCAACAAAAATCTACACTAAAACGACTGTTGAGCCGCTTCGTAACGTGGCAATAACAGGGGAGGATATCCTATGACAAGGAAATGGGAGGGCTTTAAAAGTTCGATAGCGCGGGAAATAACCAATTATCTTACGCATAAGCGAGCTCTTGGTCGACGATTCATTAATGAGGAGATGGGGCTTCGATTGTTTGACCGGTTCATATTCGAAAATGATATTCATGGGATTGATTTGATCGCTCCGTGGCATATTGAGAGCTTCTTGGCATCACGAGCGCGCCGATCGCCACGTGGTTTTAACCATCTTCTTTGTGTTGTGCGCGGACTGTTTACCTGGCTGACTGCACAGGGAGAGCTTGTACACTCACCTGTCACAACTAAATCTCGTCGAAGAAATAAACGAACTCCTTTTATTTTTTCGGATGATGAGATTCGGCGGCTTCTTGATGTTGCTGGAAATCTTCAAGATTATCCACAAATACCGATGAGAGGTATAATTTACAAAACTATTTTTGCGCTTCTCGCCTGCCTTGGGCTCCGCGCGGGAGAGGTTTCGCGCCTTCTCTGGATGGATGTCAAATTTGAAGAAAGAGTCATACTAATCAGAGAAACCAAATTTTTCAAAGATCGAATTGTCCCATTTGGTCCCAAAATAGATGCTCTGCTATGTCAATACAAGCAGACCCGGGAACGTTTTATAGGACAGACAACTCCGGATAATCCTGTCTTTTTCTTTTTCAGGTTTCGTCCGGTGAACCCACACACAATTGGTATAACATTTCACAACTTAATTCCGTTGCTAAGATTGAGGGATATTCCAAGCTCAGCTGCTCCAACAGCACATTGTCTCCGGCATTCTTTTGCAGTCAGAACATTATTGCGTTGGTATCAATCAGGTGTGGATCCGACATCACGCCTAATCAGTCTTTCCACCTACCTTGGGCATGCCAATATTTCTTCAACTGCGGTTTATTTGACTATTACCGACGAACTCCTGATAGAAGCCAATAAACGTTTTGAACAACTTGCAAAAAACTATTTTACGGAGATTACTCATGAATAACAACAACAAAATTGGAGCAATAATATTTTCGTTCTTTGAGAACCATTTGAAGCTAATCAAGGGAGTCAGACCATCATCCATCAAAAGTTATCGTGATGCTTTGCGGATGTTTTTAAACTATATTTCGCAGGAGACAGGAAAAAGGATTAGTCGTATCTGCCTTACTGATTTTTCCTATGAACATGTTCAAAGCTTTCTGCATTATCTGGAGGAACAGCGAGGCAACCATGCTCGCAGCCGCAATCAACGTTTGGCAATTCTTCACACGTTCTTTGATTACCTGGTCACCCAAGAACCACAAATGCTCAGTGTTGCAGAACGTGTGGCGGCCATTCCATGCAAGAGATCTCCGTTGCCCCAAACATGCTTCTTGGAACGAAGCCAAATCGACTATTTGCTTAAAAGCATCCCGTCTAAAAATTGGATTGACACTAGAGACAGGGCTTTGTTGCTCTTCCTCTATAACACTGGAGCAAGAGTTCAGGAGGTAGCGGATTTGCGGTTTGAAAATCTTGACCTTGAGGGGAATCCCCGCGTCCATCTTCATGGTAAAGGCGGAAAATGGCGGATTTGTCCTCTTTGGGCCCAAACTGTTGAAAGTATATTGATGTCGCATTCAGAAAATGGAGAATCCGTATCTGCCACAGGTCCAATATTCATATCGCGGCGAGGCGTAGCATTGACTCGTTTCGGTATCTACAAAATCGTTCGCCGTCGTACACAACTATTAAACATAAAGCCGATTGGCGATCAGAATAGGCACATATCGCCTCATACGCTACGTCACACCACTGCCGTTCATTTGCTTGAGGCTGGAGTCGAGGTAAATGTAATTAGAGAATGGCTGGGGCATGTCAGTCTAGACACGACAAACCGATATGCAGAAATCACAATTCGTCTTAAAGAAGAGGCGTTGCGTATGTGTGAAGCTCCAATCTCTTCGATGGGATTCCCTAAAAAGCCTATGTGGCGAGATGATGAATCGCTTCTGAAATGGCTTAAATCACTCTGAATTATTATGTGTCCTTAAATTATACATACCATCCTGTGTATCAACAAGAAAAAGTATAATTAAGGCGGGCTTTGCCCGCAAC
>JAGYNC010000153.1 GCA_018400135.1 Victivallaceae bacterium | reverse complement strand
CACCATATATATTTACGAACTTGCGCGGAGGTGCGAAGGCGTAGAAGGGGGGAATGATTGGCCATAATCGGCGCAAGGCGCCTATGAAAATCCGACTTGCAACTCTCTCGAATCACCATATATTCTATTTATCTAAATATCAAAGGTGGGTTCTGGTCTTCCAATCATACTCAAGACAGACTCTCCCATCTAAGCAGGACGTACGATTGACCCGCGGGTCAATGCTTCACTCTCTTTCGAATCGGCATCAGTATCGGGATCAAGTTGTTGTTATGTAAGATTCCGTAAGCGATACCGATATCTATCCAGACATATCAGGGTTGAGAGAAGCATTACCACTTGTCAGGAATCTGTGATAAATCAATTGTCTGTGCTTTTAATAAAGCCGAAATAGGATAAGACATATATGGAGCATGTAGAAAAACAGGATAACGCCTCAACTTCCTCTGGTTTTATTATCAGCACGGTACGCATGTTTCTCCGCGGGCCGCTTTCTCCCATTTTTATCGCGCTGGCACTGTTGCTTGGAATAATGGCAATATTTATGACCCCGCGCGAGGAGGAGCCGCAAATTGTCGTGCCAATGGTAAACGTGCAGGTAGACTTTCCCGGACGCTCTCCGAAAGAGGTGGAACAACTTATCACCACCCCGCTGGAACGGCTCTTGTGGCAGGTCGAGGGAGTCGAGCATGTCTATTCAATAAGCCGCCGCGATCAGGCAATAGTGACAGTACGATTTTATGTGGGCGAGGATCGGGATCGGGCGATGGTGAGACTGCGCGACCGCATTGACCGAAATTTGCATCTCGTGCCCGATGGAGTTACCGGATGGCAGGTCAACGCAGTCGAAATTGATGATGTACCAATTGTCACCATGACTCTCTACTCACCACTGCGTACGCCGTTTGAATTGCGACGCACGGCGGAAGAGCTGAAGGCGCGGCTGGATTCACTGAGGGATATTTCTTATACCGCGATTTTTGGCGGCTACCCCCGGGAAATTCGCATCGAACCGGATATCGAACAACTGGCTTCGCGCCGTATCGGAATCGAAGATGTGATTAAGGCATTGCGCCATCATAATCTGGTGGCAACCGTTGGCTCCACCACGCAAAATGGACAACAGCAGCGGGTGATAACCTGCCCCGGGTTGCGACATATTGACGAAGTTCGCCAAATAGTGATAACCGCCGCAGACGGACGGATTGTCAGGCTGGAAGATATTGCCGCTGTAGCAGATACGCCGATTGAACAGGATTATTATGTCAATACCGGCTTCGGCCCGGCCATGGTCAACGCCCCGTCACCCGGCGCCACCTACCCGGCGGTAACCCTGGCATTCAGTAAGAAAAAAGGCGTAAACGCGGTTGCGGTAGCGGCTGAAATCATCAGGAAAGCACGCGCGCTGCAACAGGAAATACTGCCGGAAGATATAAAACTGATTATTACTCGTGACTACGGCGAAACCGCCAACGAAAAAGTCAACAGTCTTATTTCCGGCATGATATTTGCTATTCTGACCGTCGTCATTCTGATTGCTCTGACTATGGGGTGGCGGGAAGGCGTGGTTGTCGGCATGGCAGTTCCGGTAAGCTTCGCGCTAGCGCTGTTCGTAAATTATGTAGCAGGATTCACTATCAACCGGGTAACCCTTTTCGCGCTGATTCTCAGCCTGGGACTGGTAGTCGACGATCCCATCACCAATGTCGACAATATTCAACGCCATATCAAAATGGGGATATTGTCGCCGTTTGAAGCAACGTTGGCCGCAGTGCGCGAGGTACTCCCCCCGGTCATTATGTCCACTCTGGCCATTATTATCTCGTTTATTCCAATGTTCTTCATTACCGGCATGATGGGTCCATACATGGGGCCAATGGCTATCAACGTACCGGTAACAGTAACTTTCTCTACCGTCTGCGCCCTGACTTTTGTGCCATGGATATCTCTGCGTTTACTGAAAAACAAGGCCGGCACAAATCCCCCAACAGCTGGCAACGCCAGTGAAAATGACCAGAGTGATGTCACTCCGGCATGGATCAAGAATTTCTATGCTATGCTGATGAAACCGTTTCTAAAAAAACGCAATGCCTGGCTGTTGCTGGCTGTGGTATTTATTCTGATGTGCCTGGCCGCTGCCTTGATGCTATTCAAAGTCCCATTGAAAATGCTGCCGTTCGACAATCGCAACGAACTGCAACTGGTGCTTAACATGCCGGAAGGAACATCGCTGGAAGAAACTCGTCGGGTCGTGGCAGAATTGGAGGACTACCTCAGCACCGTCAATGAGGTGAGAAATTTCCAGTCTTACGTTGGCACTCACTCACCCATCGACTTCAATGGTCTGGTACGGGGTTACAACATGAGGAATCAACCGCACCAGGCCGATATTCGAATTAATCTGGCGGGAAAGCATCGCCGATCGGAACAAAGTCATTCGATTGCCCTGCGCCTGCGCCGTCCCCTTACCGCCATCTCCGAAAAGCATCAGGCCGTTCTTAATATTGTTGAAATTCCACCCGGCCCACCGGTAATGTCCACCATTACCGTCGAGGTTTACGGCGATCCGGGAAAAAGTTACGCCAACCTGATTAACGGGGCAGAAGTACTGCAACGCCGCCTCTACAAGACCGACTCCAAACATATTGTTGAAATTGATTCAATGGCGGAAGATGAACATGACCGGTTGGCTTTCCAGATAAATCGGGATAAAGCAGCGTTGCATGGTATTTCACCGGCAATGATTACCAACACCATTCGTACCGCGCTTAGGGGCGAACGTGTTGGGCCCCTCAGGACAGAACACGAGCGCGTACCGCTTTACGCCAATACCCGCTTGTCCTACGCTGACCGGGTCGATCTCAACCGGCTTGGAAGTCTCTGGGTCAAAGGAACACAGGACAATCTGGTGCAACTCTCCGAACTGGGTAAATTCATAACCGAAATTGAGGATCAACCGATCTATCATAAGAATCTTGAACGAGTGGTATTCGTTACCGCCGAATGCGTTGGCCGTCCTCCCGGTGAAGTAATCCTGCAGACCACTTTCGATACCCTGGCAAAAAATCCATTACCCGCGGGTATCAACGCCGATTGGGCGGGCGAAGGCGAATGGCAGATCACGCTTCGGGTTTTTCGCGATCTGGGAATCGCGTTCGGCGTGGCGATGATCGGCATATTTCTGCTGTTGATTATTCAGACCGGCAGCATGATTATGCCGCTGGTTATCATGTGCGCCATACCGCTGACCATCATCGGTATCGCGCCCGGGTTTTATCTGCTCAATCTTCTGCTTGGCCGCACAGTTGCCGATTATGCCGATCCGGTATTCTTCACCGCCACCGGCATGATTGGCATGATTGCGCTTGGCGGGATTGTCATCCGCAACAGTATTGTGCTGATTGAATTTATCCGGGACGCACTGGCGCGGGGGTTGCCCATGCGTCAGGCGATTCTTGAAAGCGGCGCGGTACGGTTCCGTCCCATCGTCCTGACCGCGTTAACCACAATGATGGGAGCCTGGCCAATTACGCTGGACCCGATTTTCTCCGGCTTGGCCTGGGCACTGATCTTCGGATTATTGGCCAGTACCGTTTTCACCATGCTGGTCATACCAACAATCTATATGCTGATCAACCAACACCAGGACTCTGAAATTGAAACTCAAAAATCCTAAATCCGAAATAGGGAGAATTACAAGATGAAAAAAATAATTAAAATTATCGTCTTTATTGGCGCGGCAACAATTATTCTGTTGCTGATCCTCTACCAAACCGGCACATTCAATACCGCGCTGATTGAACCCGGAGAAACCGACAGCAAAACAACTCCGCGCCACGGGGGAACCGTATTCGAATTGCATGAACGCGAAATCCCGGTTATCTACAAAAATATCGGCACGGTCAGGAGTCGCGACGAAATCGAACTCGCTCCCAGAATCATCGCCCGCATCCAGGAAATTACCCGTCGTGAAGGCGATACAGCCAAAAAAGGTGATGTGCTGGTGCGCCTCGACAATTCCGATCTCGAGGCGGCGGAACAACAGGCACAGGAGCGTCTCAATTCGGCGCTGGCATCGCTGAAGCGCGCGGAACAAGACTACCATCGCCAAAAATTGTTGCTCGAAAAAGATGTCATTCCCCGTAAAAGCTTTGAACAGGCTGAAGAAGTATGGAAATCTGCCGCCGCCGCTGTCAACGCGGCTGAACAAGCACGGCAACAGGCTCGGGTAAATTTGTCTTATGCCACTATCGTCAGCCCGATGGACGGCATTGTGGCCGATCGTTTCAACGATCCCGGCGACCTGGCAAGTCCCGGCAATATTATCCTGAAACTCTTCGATCCCACGCGATTAATGCTCTACGTGCCGCTCCGCGAATCACTGGTAAAATCAGTGAAGATAGGCGATAAAATCAATTTCCGGGTTGAGGCATTGCAACAGAATTTCGTTGGTGAAGTGCGGGAAATTGTTCCTTCCGTCGATCCCGGCAGCCGTACTTTTCTGGTAAAAACCTGTATTCTCGATGAATATCCCGGACTTATGCCCGGCATGTTCGGAACCATCTCGTTGCAACTGGACAAAGAAAAAGCCTGGCTGGTGCCGGAAAACGCGCTGACTCGAATCGGCCAACTCGAATATCTGACCATGGCCGATGAAGATGGCAGCAGTTCCCGGCTCATGGTGCGAACCACACCAAGTCCGAAACCCGGATTCCTGAAAATTATCTCCGGCGTTAACGCTCCACTTAAAATTATTATCCCAGGTAACAATCATGATTAATATCGGCAGCTACAACCAGTTGAAGGCAGCAAAACAAACCTCGTTCGGATATTATCTCACCGACGGTTCTGAAAATATTCTGCTGCCTAATAAATATGTTCCTCAGGGCCTGAGCATCGGCGACACAATCAAAGTTTTTGTCTATACCGATTCCGAGGATCGCCCGCTGGCAACTACATTAACCCCCAAGGCGGTTGTTGGAACAATCACCTCGTTGAAGGTAACCGATGTCAATCAATTCGGCGCTTTTCTCGACTGGGGACTCGAAAAGGATTTGTTTGTCCCGTTCAGTAAACAACTGGAAAAAATGCAGCCCGGCAAAACTTACTGTGTTAAAGTTTTGCTGGATAAACTGACCAATCGCGTTATTGGTACCAGTAAACTGAAAAAATTTTTACTTCCGTCCCCGCCACACCTCCGCGTCGGCTGGAAATTCGCGATTATGGTTGTTCGTGTCAATGACACCGATGTTGATCTGGTGGTCAACGACAAATACTCAGGAAAACTTTACGCCAATGAAATTTTCACCCCACTCCACGTCGGCGATCAACTCGAAGCCTATGTGAAGAAAGTCCGGGAAGACGGCCGACTGGACATGTCTCTGCAGCCGCCCGGCTACCGGGCAATGTTCGCCGATGCCTCGACTACCGTGCTGGAAGTACTCAAAGCCCACGATGGATTCCTCGCCGTTACCGACAAATCGCCTCCTGAAGAAATTGAAAAATTCTTCCACATGAGTAAAAAAAACTTTAAAAAGACTATCGGCGGACTTTACAAACAACACATTATCACTATTAACGAACAAGGCATCAGACTGAATCCGTCAGGACAAGCGTAACCCGAACCAGCCCCACGGGAAAGAAGTTTTTGACAGGATAACAGGATTGCGAGGATCAGCAGAAACTACGCCGGGGAGGATCGGTGAAACGATACTGTCAAAAGTTTTATGCAAAAGATGAAAGCAGGAATTCGGTGAAACGATAACGGCGACAAAAACGAACAACGAATCGAGTCAGCCCCAATCGTCGGTCGATCTCGTCGCCACTTTCGTCCCGGTTCTCCTCAAAAAATTCTTACGTTAGTGTCCAATTAGTGAAGATTAGTGGTTTACAAATAACCCGAAAACGATAAATAATTCAAGCACTTATGGAAGACAATTTTCAAAAAAACATGAATCTCGCGTTGCGGCTGCTCAGCCGCCGCGCGCACAGCGTTACCGAACTTAAACGTAAGATATTGGCCCGCGGCATCTCAAGAACAGCATGCGAACACGTTATCAATGAATGCTTTCGCCTTAATCTGCTCGATGACACACTCCTGGCCAAAGACTATTGCGCTGAACTCGCCGCCAGAAACTGCGGCACGTTCAAGATCAAGGCCGCGCTGCGTAAAAAAGGTATTGACAACGCGATCATCGAGGCAACCCTGGAAGATGACGCTGAGAATGAAATCGAACGTGCCCGGGCCGCGCTGACGGCAAAATTGAAACTGCTGACCCGTGAGACCGATAAACAAAAAAAACGCGAAAAGGCCTACCGCTTTCTTGTTTCCCGCGGTTTCCCCGG